>SVQL01000076.1 GCA_015065365.1 Oscillospiraceae bacterium
TCTGTAGGCATCGACATGTCAACTCTGACCGTCGCATATTGCGGCTTCGGAAGCTCAATCTTGACCTTCTCTGTCTTTGCCTTGATTTCTGCCTGTCCTTCTGATACACTATTAGCAATCGCTTCTTTCTTGGCGCGCTTCTCTGCCTGCTCGGCTTCGTAGAGTGCCGCGCGCTCGCCTGCGCTTAACGTATTTCTAGGCTTCGGTTTTCTTGGCATATAATCTCCTCCTTTCTGCAATAATTTTAATTGAATAATTACAATCCGGTTTTAAATCACTAACCGGCTACTCTATGTATTCTTATAAAGGTTTTTGGGGGTGTGGACCCTTTTTGCAAAAAGGGTCCACAATCGCATCCCCTATATTAAAACGCCCAGAGGCCGTTTTCGAAGATAGTGAATTCGCTTCCGTCCTTTTTGATACCGACGATAGAGAGGTCCTCGGTACCGATCATAAAGTCAACGTGGAGGGCGGAATCATTGATTCCCATCTCCTTCATTTCCTCGTTAGTATACTTGTCGTAGTCAACGATGGTGTTGGTAAAGCCTCTACCTATGGCGAAGTGGCAAGCCGCGTTCTCGTCGAACAATGTCTCATAGAACATAATGCCGCTCTCACGAATGGGGGAGTTATAGGGCACGAATGCGCACTCACCGAGCATCGACGCGCCCTCGTCCATGCCAACCATGGTCTTGAGGAGCTCCTCGTTCTGCTCTGCCTTAGCCTCAACAACACGGCCGTTCTCGAAGCGGAGCGAGAAATTATCGATTATCTCACCGCGCCAAGAGAGGGGCATAGAGGAGTAAACGATACCCTCTGCAACACCTGCCTTGGGGGATGTAAAGATCTCTTCTGTAGGAATGTTGGGGTTATAATATTCGCCGCCGAGAGTGTTCTCTCCGCCGCCCATAAAGCTGCCGTTCTCGATAAGACCAACGGTAAGGTCTGTGCCGTTGCTTGCCTTATAGCGCAAGGAAACGAGACCCGCCTCATTGAGTATCTTGCAGCGACGGTTGAAGCTTGCGTTGTGCTTCATCCACTCAACGCCTGCATCAAGGAGATTGCCCTCCTTGTCGATAACGCGAGAAGCAAGAAGAATAGCGCGCCAAAGCTTTTCAACAGCGACACTTGTTCTCTCACCGGGGAATACCTTCTTTGCCCAAGCCTCGCCGGGAACTGCGGCGATGCACCACTTGTATTTGTTGTCCATAGCGTCGCGATAGGGCTTGATCACCTTCATCTTTGATGCCATGCTCTCTGCGTACTTTTTCTGATTTATGCCCTTAAGTCCGTCGGGATCGTCGGAGACGAGGTGAAGCATAGCAACGTTGTTCTCAAGGCGGTACTTGAGCTTTTCTTCCTCAAACGCCTCAACCTTGCCAAGAAGCTTCGAATTCATATTGTTGACGTGGAGCTTTGTCAGGGGGAGGTAAGACCAATCGACGATAACTCTCGCCGCCTTGGAGCGATAGCACTCCTCAACGACCATTTTAACGAATTCGGGCTGATCAAGTCCCGCATTTACGATAACGATATCACCCTTCTTTACGGCAATTCCGCTTCTGACGAGAAGACGGGCATATTCCTTTAAAAATGTCTTTTTCATTTCATTAGACCTCATTTTCACTTATTTTGCGGCAAAAAGCCACCTATCTGAATAATTATACCACATTTTACTCGGTTTGTCACCTAAAATAAAAAAACATTTTCAAAAAGTGACCGATGATAAAAAACAGACCAACGAGGTTTCCGCTGGTCTGTATTATCTTATTTTTTAGACATGCAATTTATTTGCACAAGCGCATTTTGTCTGTGCTTTCTGATAATTATATCAAGTATGAGTCCTACCGAGAAGAAGGTTATGGAAGCCAAAAGTGCAACGGTAGAAACTATAAGCGTGGGTAAGCGAAGAACCAGTCCTGTCTGCAGATATTCTACAAAAACAGAGGTGAAGAATCCTGCACCCAAAAGGAAGAGCACAGCCGAAACAAGTCCAAAGAAAAGCATGGGACGGTAGTTCTTGAACATTCTGAAGATAGTTCTGATAACTCTGATTCCGTCCTTGACGGTGTTTAGCTTTGATACGCTTCCCTCAGGTCTGTCTCTGTACTGAACGGGGATCTCGCAAATATTGAACTTTTTGTCAAGCGCGTTGATAGTCATCTCGGTCTCAACCTCAAATCCGTTGCTTTCGATAGGCATAAGCTTAACGAAATCATAGCTGAAGGCTCTGTATCCCGTCATAATATCCTTGACGTTACCCGAAAAGAGCTTGTTGATAAGCCAACGCACAAGCTTGTTTCCAAAGTTGTGGAAGGCGCGCTTGTTTTCAACGAAATAAGTTGAGGAAAGACGGTCGCCTATGACCATATCCATATCCTCCTCAAGCACGAGTCGCGTCATCTCGCGCGCGTGCTCGGCGGGATAGGTGTCATCGCCGTCTGCCATAATATAGCAGTCGGCGTCTATCTGACGGAACATACTGCGAATTACGTTTCCCTTTCCCTGTCGGTACTCGTTTTTAACCACCACACCCTCAATAGAGGACGCGATTTCTGCAGTTCTGTCGGTAGAATTGTTATTATAAACGTAAACGGTTGCCTCCGGAAGCTCGCGCTGAAAATCTCTTATTACCTTTTCAATCGTCTGTTCCTCGTTATAGCAAGGCAAAAGCACCGCAATTTTCTTTTGAGTCACCTTTTCCTCCGTTCTGCCCTGTCGAAAGGGCAATCAGAATTAATTAATACCAAAACATATAGGGCAAGAAATTCACCATATCAACGGTTCGCATCACGAGCGTGCTTTGATAAACAAACATAGCAATCGCGCACACGAACAGTGCTCTGTGAACGACCTTTCGGTGTTTTTCTTCCTTGAAATGATTTATCAGCGCCAAAAGTATCAAGGTTGCCGCAAGATAAAGCATAAGTGAAAAGTCTGCAAAATAGCGCTGAAGTATTCCCGCGAACTGAGCGTCAAGCAAGGGAGTAATAAATCCTATTGCCGTCAGAATAAGCACGGGAGCGTAAACTCGGCTCTTCTTGAGAACGTCTTTTACGAAGGGGATAACGAAGATAAGCCAAAGCAGAGGCGAATATGAGAATATACCGCCGTAGGTGCTTTCTCTTATAGTCACACCCATATAAGTCGTGTCGAAGTCCGCGTACCTGATAAACGGGAAAGACGCGGTCATCTTCGGGAGCTGGAAGAGATACGAGTAGATAGCCGGGAACATTCTGTCCCAAACGAATCCTCTGGACGTCATATCGTTTGTGGTGAGATTGTAGTTTGATCCGAAATCGAAAGGAGAGCCGAATCTTGCGTAATTATACCACATGATTCCCGCTGCGACAACAACGTAAGGAATTGCAAACGCCAAAGTATTTTTGATTGAAACGCGGTCAAAAATCTTCTTTTCTTTGATTGCTTTGATCACCTCGGCAATAAAGAAAGGAATCGCCAATGCGGAGAACAAAAGCAGATTAGGTCGGCAGCCTGCCACAAGCGCCATACAAAGCGAACCGAGAGCAAGCTTGAATACGCGCGCGCGTTTATTGTTAAGCGCGGAGAGCCAAAGGGCAAGACCGCACGAGGTAAACGCAAGCGCCGCCATTATCGGCACCGAATACATATCCGCGTACGAAGCCATAAACAAAAGTCCGCTTCCGTTTACGACGAGTAGTGAGATTATGAGATAGGAAACGTAGGATATTTTGCTGTCGGGGAAGTATCTCTTGATAACCTGCTTAATAAATGAAAAGCAACCGATAATGAAGAATATAGCAAATATAAAGAGCGATATATCGTTGGAAAGATGCTGACCCGTCAACACGTAATAGGGCAAATAAGTCAAAAGACAAGGAACAACGCCAAAATAGACGTAATAATGCCCACCGAAAAGGGCTGCATCCCAATAGTATGCCTGTCCCTGCGCACGTCTTAATGCGTAGTCGTAGGGATTTTCCATGTCAAGAAGGAATTGCGGTACCTCTTGCTCAAGATAGAGCTTTCCGTTCAAAAACGACTCAGCCAATTGCTGATATTGCGCCTGGTGCTTTGCTATCAGCTCGAGGTAATGGCTCGAGGACGCAATTATGGCGAAGATCATCATTATCTCAAGCGTGATGACTAACGCGGTCGTACCGCTATACCACTTTCCCTTTTCATTGAGCTTGCGATCATGTGCAGGGCTTGCAGGGGATATAAGATAGAAGAGGAATGCCAGAGCAAATATCATAAGCATACGCGCCATATCGAAAGCAAAAGGCTTGGGCGTATTTAGGCTTATATCCCTGACGTACATATCCGCCTCGACGGAAGAGTCGGGTGTGATAGTGATCTTAAGCTTGTCCGACACACCGCGAAGCTGCATGGGAACATACTCAGAAGAGGTTCCGCTGTATACCTTTCTTGAAGGCATAGACGTTATATACAGCTCGTTTGCCTTGTCTGTAGCCTCGATCTTTACGCTGTAAGGGATCTGTTCTCCCTTGTCGTTTACCATAACGATATCAAGATGAAGATTTTTGATCTCTGACGATATATCGGTCACCTCAAATACCGCAGTCTTTCCCTTGTTTATGTGATAGCTGCCGTTTTCTCCCTTGCCGGATGAGGTGATATTGCCAAGCGATAATACCTCAACCCTGTCGTATTCGTGCGATTGGATAGCGCGGGAATTGAAAAGAAAGGTCTCAGCCGCAACGACGCAAACCAGACAAATAATTGCAGCGTACCATATCTTTGATGACTTGCTGTCCTTGAGAGCTGTGAACAGTACTGAAACCAAGACCACACCGATCGCAATGCCGCCAAGCATGAGAAGCTTGTACCATGACATATTCAGAATAACGAAGTAGTCGTGATATACCGCCATAAAGAGCAATATCGACACAACTGATTGAAAAATAAGCTTTTTTAAAAATCTCAAGCTGAATATACAGCGCTTGAATTCAAACTTGCCGCCGAAGGTGAGAAAATCTCCGCCAACGGCAAGACCGATTATCAATATAATTGCGAACGCTGAAAGCATACGTAAATCTCCCTTAAAAAATTCTTTGAATACACAAAGAAAACATTTCACTAAATCATCTTGTATTATACCACATATTGCCATAATTGTCAAGGCAGCCACGCAGTATGCGGTTAATTAAATATTCTGTTTTACTTGACAAAAAACGGCAAATAAATTTGCCGCCCTGCCATAGGGCAGGACGGCACGAAATGTGAGATCAGAGTTTAAATATAATTACTTTGCCCCAAGAGAGTTCTCATAGGACTCGATCATCTTCTTAACCATCTGACCGCCGATGGAACCTGCCTGACGAGATGTGAGATCACCGTTGTAACCACCGTTGTTAAGGTTAACGCCTACTTCGCTTGCTGCCTGCATCTTGAACTGCTCAAGAGCCTTTTTAGCATTCTTGTTTGCCATAATTTTTCTCCGTTCAGCTCCGTAAGTCCGGAGCGTTTTTTACATAAAATAAATCTATATTAAATCGAGTCGCACCGCAGATCCTTGGCGAAACAAAGCTATATCTGCGGCGCGAAATTTGCATTATTCCGTTCGCTCGATACGTTTAGATTTCAGACCCGCTTTGCGTCTCTGCTATTATTTTGTACAAGCGACTTTTTTATATGAATGGTAAAATGAGGATTTTGTATTTGTCAAGACCTAAGATTCACGCGTCCGATGAACGGATAATTTTAATAGGCTTTACTCCGTGGATAAAGAGTAACGGCACGCAAAGCGAGAGTAAAAGCACGGGTAAAAATACTGCAAGCGCAGATAAAATCGAAACCCACGTAGGAGAAAGCACGGTAAGCGTGCTAATGGCGGGACGATCCAAAAATTCCGCCAAATTATCTACAAGCAATACGTTTGCATTGTTGAGCAGTAGCGGGAAGGTCATCAAGGACAAAAGCACAACTACAAGCCAAAGGGCAACCATTTGTAATATAAAGCAGATAACAATTTGCCCTGTTGTCGCGCCAAAGGCGCGCAGAATTCCAATTTCCTTCGTTTTGCGGCGCAGACTGCGCAAGGAAAAGCTCGCGATCAGCAAAAGCGCTATTAAGATAACGCCAAGCGCTGCGTATAGGAATATATCACGGAAGATTTCTACGATCTCATTCACGGTGTAAACTGCGTTCATATATGCATTACTTGTGTAAAATTCGGGCGAGACTCCCGAGTTGTATATTGAAAAGGCGCTTTCGGCATTTTCCAAATAAAGCGCATACGCATAGTGATCGTAGTCATGAAGCATTGTGAAATCTTCATTTGACACGCAAAGTCCCAAATCGGGATATTCGGACAGAGCAACAACGGTAACCGTGTGCGTATATAGTGCCTCATCCGTATCAAGCGCGCCGTTTGCATAACCCACAAGAGTCAGATCTACGGGATAAAAGTCCGAGCCGTCGGCAGAAAAATTAGCACCCACTGCTTTATTTAAGATATTTACCCCTATTATTGCCGTTCCCGATTCAACGTTATTGCTGGCAAGATACATCCAGGTTATTCCCTCACAGCAGAGCGTGCCATCGATATATATATCGGTATTGTGGAAGCGGGGAGAATCGTTCAAGCCTGTTAGTGATATAACCTTTTGATGATAATCTTCACCAAGATAATATCCTATGCCAAGATATTTATTCACCTCGTCTACGAAATCATTGAAAATAGTTGAGGAGACCATTTGACGTGCCGCTTCGTGGCGCGCCTCATCGGTCATTTGTAGCATAGCATCGTATTGTGCAAAGAGATTGGCATACCGCTCCTTGTATCCCGTTTCAAACACTCCGGAAATATTCGTGCGAGCATTTCTCTCTGCGTCTACGATGGCCTGATAAGGATTTGACGATATCGCGCCAATGTTTTTTTGATAATACAGGATACAGTCTGCGGCATAGTCGCTGATCAAAACACCCTCATTGTTTGCGCTCTCGCTGATTTCACCTGCAAGGAGCTTCAGCTTGCCGTTTTGACCGTACATTCGGGCAATAAACTCCTCGTTGGTTACAAGCACGCCGTTACCGTATCTGGCGTACGGGGAGGAATAATCTATAATAGACTCAAGCTTACCCTGTGAGGAAGGAGAAGGTGTCCACGGATAGTCAAAGGCGAGATTAGTGATGTACAGGGGATAGACTTCTCCCTCGTATCCCGCATCGTAAAACGCAGCGATATCCTCGTCGGTTACTGCTATAGTCCTGTCGGTTTTGAATTTTTGTTTCATGGGATCGGCGTAATATCCCTTGTGCAGTGTAAGGCAGTTGGTGTCCGTGTCCTGTAAGGCTTGGCGAGTCAGCGTTTCGCTATCAAATAGCGCAAAACATTGAGCAAAGCACAAAAGCACGGTAAGCGCGCTCAGTATAAGTGCTGTTAGCGCTGTTCCCATATATCCTCCCCGCGAAAACATTCGAGTTAAACGCAAATAGGAGGCTGCTCGCATGCGTTTAGGCTTGCCGAGGGGCTTGTGCGGGTGCGGGGAGATGGGCTTGGTGGGCGCAAACGGATCGTCAGCCTGAACGATCTGAACACTCTCCTCGGTTATCTTCCTGTTTATTGCCGCAAGCTCGTTTTCGCTCAGCACCTTGCCGCGTGGCAGGGTGATCAGACCGTCCGCAACAAGTGGCATGTCCCGGGTGCAGGTGCGCTCTACGTCGCGAACAACCCTTCCGTCGGCAAGCTCAATTATTCTGTCGGCGTAATTTTCCGCGTCGCTGACGTTATGGGATACCACTACTACGAGACGCTCGCGCGAAAGCTCTTTGAGCAGATTGAGTATCTGCTTTGCGGTTTTGCTGTCAAGGTTGCCCGTCGGCTCGTCTGCAAGCAGAATGCGCGGAGATTTTGCAATCGCGCGCGCAATAGCAACCCTCTGGCATTGTCCGCCCGAAAGCTCGCGCGGGTAGCGCTTGCGCTCCGCATCAAGTCCAACCCTTGAGAGTAGCTTCTCTATCCTTTCGTCGTCCTTTTGTCCGAGAAGATCAAGAGAGAGACGGACGTTGTCGGTCACATTAAGCCCGTCGATCAGACAAAAGTCCTGAAATACAAACCCTACGTACTGATTTCTGTAATTATCCTGTTGTGCTGATGTAAAGCTTGAAAAAGGATTTCCGTCTATTTGCAGTTCTCCCGAGCTGGTGCTGTCAAGTCCTCCGAGAATATTTAATAGAGTGGATTTTCCGCTGCCCGATTTTCCAAGCACGAAAACCATTCCGCGTTCGGGTAGGTTAAAGGAAACCTCGTTAAGGGCGCAGCATTTACCTCGGCGTCCGCTCTTGTATATTTTAGTTATGCCTTGCAGTTCTAACATTATGCCACCGCCCTTCTCTGTAAGTCAAGGATATTATAGCACACAGTTTTGCTACTGTCAATAATTCTACTCGTTACTACCGAAATAAAGAACACGTGGGAGCGCAGACGCGCGTCTCCCACGTGTTCTTTATTTATAGGTAAAATATGCGATAAAAATTATTTTACTTGCTGAGTGCCTCGTCGATAGCCTTAGCAGCTGTCTTACCTGCGCCCATTGCGGAAATAACTGTTGCTGCACCTGTTACAACGTCACCGCCTGCGTATACACCTGCACGAGAGGAAAGTCCATCCTCGTTTACGATGATACCGCCGTGTGCGTTAACCTCAAGTCCCTCTGTTGTGG
>SVQL01000002.1 GCA_015065365.1 Oscillospiraceae bacterium
TTATAAGCTCTGCGCCCTTCTCGATGCAGAGCCTTACATCCTCCTCCGTGTCCGCGCAGTACATATGCATGGGAAGTCCCTTGCTTGCGAATATCGGGAACACCTCGGATTTTACTATCGACATACTAAGACCTATCTCGTCGTAATAGCGATAGCCCTCGGCGTGGTCAAAGCGCTTCATCTGAAAGTCCGGATAGCCCATCGTTCTTGCATTATACTTGGTCTTGAGATACTTTATCGTGGGCGCGTCGAACGCATAAAACCAAGAATTGTCGAAAAGTCCGTATTCCTTAAGAATTGCTACGGCAATATCAACGGTTTCCTCGGTATAGTCCTTTATCTCAACGCCAAGCGGCATATTCGGACGTTTTCCGTTTACAAGCTCGCAAAGCTCCTTGAGCGTGGGGACACGCACGTCTCTGCCTACGAATTCGTCTCCGAATTTTTCTACGTACGCGGCTTCGAGCTCCTTTATTTCGTCGAGCGTCATATCGGAGAGCTTTTTGTCAACTCCGCAGGTGCGCTTTGCGCTTGCGTCGTGCATTATAACCGCCTCTTTATCCTTGGAAAGGCGGACGTCAAATTCAAATGCATCAACGCCGAGGTCTATTGCAGCCTCGTAGGAAATAAGCGTATTTTCGGGATATTTTGCGCAATATCCTCTGTGTCCTTCAACGAATATTTTTTTCATTTTCTAAGCCTCACTTTTTATTTAAATTTAACGTCAGCGTATATAGGGCAGTGGTCAGCGGCATTGATAAGCATTTTATCCACAAGGGTATTAAAATACGTGAATTTAATCTTGTCGTTACCGAAAATATGGTCAAAGCTTCCATCGGATTCCGTAGATACCGATGCGCCCAGCTCGTGCCACGTACTACAAGCTCTCTTTATTACGTCGGCAGTATACTTTGCTTCGTGCATACCGCTGTTTATAATATTCCAATAAGGTGAATGGTGTCCCGTCTTATCGTTGCCCTCGGTGGTATTAAAATCTCCCGTGAGCAGGATAGGAAGATCGTACTTATCCTCTAATTCACCCAAAAATTTGATCATATCAGCGGTCTGTTTCTTTCTGTGTTCGAGATATTCCGCTTTTTCCTCAGCATTTTTACCGGGAGCCTCATAGTGTGTATTCACTACGATAAACTGCTCCTTTCCTTCTACCTTCTCAAAAAGCGCCCATGATATAGTCCTCATATATTTAACGTGTGCGCTCGTGTACTCGCGAGTTCCGCTATCCTTGAGCGTAAGCGTTTCGGAATTATACAGTATAGGTACAAAATTCAAATTTCCGTATTTAGCGTCGACGTATTCGTGCTCGGTGCAGATAAGCTTATACGGTGTATTTTTAAGCAAGCTCTTTAAGTTCTTATGCCACGTAGCAGATGCCTCCTGAAGACCGACTACGTCGGGTGCATAGTACATCAGTGTTTTTGCAACGGTGGTATCTCTGCCCTTTACTGCGGGAGTATCGCTCCATATATCTACAAGCACGTTAAAGGACATAACGCGAATATCAGAACCGTCAGATACCTTGTTGCTATCCTTGAACTCGTCCTTGTACACGTTTACGGTCGTTTCAAAATCTGCTTTGAAATTAAAGGTATCGGTGTAAAGTCCCGATATATATTCTTCCGTAAAGATATCAAACAGCGCGAGCGTGGTCGTAATATCCTTTGCGGCGATAAGCAGATCCTTATCCTTTACCGCAATTATACCCTCGCCCATACCAAGACCGTCCGCAAGCGCACAGATATCTCTCTTTGCGTTGCCGAGGACTATTTCCTTGCTGTCCTTGGGCTTGGTGTCGTAAATGATCTCAAGCTGTACTCCGTATTTAGCCTTCACGTATTTCTGTATGCTCTGCGCGCTCATATACAGAGAGTCGTCTCCGCAAACTATCTTGTAATCGTCAATGGAATCGCCCTCGCCTATCATAAGAGCGTCGCTCGACTCGTAAGTGTAGTTTCCTATGTATTCAAGCTTGCCGTCAGTTACCTTCAACAGCTTTTCCTTGAGAAAGGTAACGGCTTCGCTAAGTCTTTCGGGATTGTGAGCCGCAACTATTATTTTGTTGTTTGAATAGGTTATTGAATAGTCGTCGTAGCCTATGCTTTCCATAGCCGCTGCGGATTCTGCACGGCAGGTGAATCCAATCAAAATTTCCTTATCGGTGTTGCCGTTGCCGTCTTTCTTGGCAACTGCGTGCTTCAAGGAAAATCCCTCTGCGGGCTTTGCCAGCGAGAAGACGCAGGAGTCAATAATTTCTGTTGACTCTGAGGGCTTGACTACCGTAAAGTAAGCGCCCGAGGCGTCAGCTATAACAATAGGTTCTTCAAGCAGGACAACTCCGTCCTCGTTTACCGTAGGACCGTCATTATTCTTGCAGGAGCATATCGGCAGTGCTACGAATATAAGTGCAAGTACAAGTACTATATACTTTTTCATTACAAAATACCTCTTGTTTTAAGGGCTATATCGGGATAATTTGTTATTATGGCGTCAACACCAAGATCAAGCATTTGCTGCATTTGTTCTTCCGTGTTTACCGTCCACGTATGAACGCGTATGCCTCTGTCGTGGCAATTCTTAACGTAATCCTTGTCCAACTGTATTTGCGTGTATTTTGGGTGTATTGCGGCGGCGCCCAGCTCGGGGCAGTAGTTCCACGGATTTACCATATTGAAGTTATAAAGCGGAGCTACGAACGTATCGGGGTACTGCTCCTTCATGCGTCTTACTTGAAAATGGTCGAAGGAGGAATATATGACGTTTTCGAGCATTCCGTGTCGCTTAGCTATCTCATAGCAGGCGGGAATGATCTCGGGGTACGATGGCTTTATTTCTACGTTGACGATAAGACCGAGGGGCTTTGCAAGCTCATAAACCTCGTCAAGCGTGGGTATCTTTATGCCTTTGCGCGTGCAGTTGTAAAAATGATAGCCAAAGTCCATTGCGCGCAGCTCGGAAAACGTGTATTCGGGAATACGGCCTTGGGCATTTGAGGTTCTGTCAAGCTTTTCGTCGTGGCATATTACTACCTGACCGTCAGACGTCAGGTGCACGTCAAGCTCAAAGCCGTCTACTCCCATTTTGGCGGCAAGCTCAAACGCTTCCATCGTGTTTTCTGGCGCGTATCCGCTTGCTCCGCGGTGAGCAAGCACAAGAGTTTTTTCTATAAGGGGCTTCATAGGTTATTTACCTTCCTTTTACTGTTTATTACGTTTATTATATTTATTATATTATAAATTAAAAACAAAGTCATTTCAATCCATATATTGCGATTTTTTTGTTTTTTTGTTGTACAATATTGTGATTTTTCGGAAAACGCAATATTGTGCATGTTTTTGAGCGAAAAATCGTAATATTTTGATTGAAATAATGAGTAATATGTGGTAGAATAAATCGTACTTTATTTTTCACGGGCGGGTTTTTGCCTGAACTGCGCTCGATAGCTGCTCGGTGACATTCCTTTTTCTCGCTTGAATACTCTGTAAAAGTAGTGCTGAGAACAGAATCCGCATTTACTTGAGATTTCAAGTATGTTGTCCTCATCCTTTTTCATCATGTCGCAGGCGGCTTTGATGCGTACCGTATTAAGATAGGTGATAAAGGTTACGCCCATTGAGCTTGCAAACATATGGCAAAAATGATTTTTGGTTATGCCGAATTTGTCCGCAATTTCTTGAATGGTCAGCTCGTAAGGGTAGTTTTCGTTTATGTATTTTACTATGTGGTGCATTCTGTCCTCCGCTTTGCTTGCTTTTTTAGCATAGCGATTTTCGTGAGTGCGAATAAAAAATAAAAGCTCGGACAAATATCTCGCTACAAGGAACGGGTCGTAGCTTTCATTGCGATTTTTTCCTTTTTCATATTCCTCAAGGAGTACCAAGAAAAAGCTTCGCAGATCGTCAGCATACTCGTCATCTGCTCGAAAAGCGAAGGGCTGATTTTCGGCAAGCCGTTCGATTGCCGCTTCGGATAGGTATTCGCCCAAAAAATCCTCCTTAAAGTATAGGAGAAATCGGGTAGCGCCCTTTCCGTCTGTGCGGTGTAGCATATCCTTGGGAACCCAGACGAGGTCGCCGCTGCTTACTTTGAAAAACTTATCTCCGATAAAATATTCGCGCTCTCCGTCGAGAACGTAATATATCTCGTAGGCATGGTGATAGTGCATATCTCCCTGTGGTTGCTTCAGGGTATATTTTTCTATGAAGAAGTCTTTTGTTTTTACGTAATTTATTGTCGGCATAGAATATAACCTCCAAAGACGTATAATTTTATCTTATTATACTATATTTTAGTAAAAGTTGCAATATATTAAGAAAAAATATTTTAAAAAAGGAGATTTTTAATGAGAAAACGAATATGTGCGTTGTTTTTAGCTGCGGTTCTTTTGGTCGGCATCATGACATCATCTACCTCGTGCACTGCCATTCTATTGAGAAGGATCTTGTCGAACGATTCGTCTGATGACAAACCGCAGACAGAACCGAATTTTGAAGCCCAAACAGAGACGGAGCTTGAAGATCAAACGGATACAGATACAGAAAAAGATAGCGAAGGAGAAAATGATATGGATATTTCAATTTACACAACACCCGAAGAGATGGGGATATCGTCTGCGGAGATTACGAAGGTCATAGAGGGCTTTGAGGAGAACGGACTTTCCATGCACAGCGTGCTTGTAATGCGCCATGGCGAGATAGTTGCCGAGGGCTATGCCGAGCCTTACGATAAGGATACGCTTCACAGAATGTACTCCGTTAGCAAGAGCTTTACGTCTATGGCTATCGGACTGCTTGAGTCAGAGGGGAAAATATCCATAACCGATACGTTAGATAAGTATTTCCCCGAATATATAAACGAAAACACCGATCAAAGAATTGCAAAGACCAAGATAGTAGATCTTTTGCGTATGGCTTCTCCCTTTACGAAGGGAAGCACGTATAAGGGTGATACTGACATGGACTGGATATCCACCTTCTTTACGGCGAAGGTTGGAAAGGAGCCGGGCTCGTCCTTTTTATATGATACGAGCGCAACCTACGTTCTTTGCGTTATAGTTGAGAAGGTGACGGGAAAGGATTTCCTTACGTATCTTAAGGACGAGGCGCTTCTCGAAATGGGATTTTCAGAGGATTCGTGGTGTGTCAAAGCGCCCGAGGGCTACGCGTGGGGAGGCTCTGGAGTTATGTGTACCTCGCGTGACCTTGCGATGTTTGCAAATCTCGTTATGAACGAGGGCGAGTATAACGGAAAGCAGCTTTTGCCTCGCGACTACGTCAAGGCGGCAACGTCGTATCAGATATCAACTGCGCCCGATCCCGATTCCGATACTCCTTTTTACGGAAGTGGATACGGCTATCAGATATGGATGAATCCTTACGGCTTCGGTTTTATGGGAATGGGCTGTCAGTACGCGTATTGCATACCCGAAAAGGATCTTGTGCTGGTTTGTACGGCGGACAATCAGGGAAACAATGAAGCTACGGGAATAATTTACTCGTTATTTGAGGAACATATAATTAAGAAGGTTTCCAATACTTCTCTTACGCCAAACCCCACCGCCTTCAAAGAAATGCTCGACGCGCTTGACGGTATGGAAATACCTTATCAAAAGGGACACGCAACGTCAGTCAGAATGAGCGCCATAAACGGAAAGACCTTCGTTTGTACCGAGAGTAACGCAAAAATTTCGTCCTTCCGACTTGACTTTAACGGAGACGAGGGAACGCTTACCTATATGACTCCCAGAGGAGAGAAGGTACTGAAGTTTGGAATAGGCAAGAATGTTGAATGTATGCTTAACGAGCCTCAGTATTCGGGCGAATATATAAATCATCCCAACGGAGAGGGTTACAGAAGCTATTGCTCGGGCGCATGGACACTAACGTATACGTTTGTCATAAAGGTTCAGGTCGTAGACGATTATCTCGGAAATATGACTCTTTCGTTCGACCTTGACAACAGTCCTACGCTCACGGGTAAAAAGACTGCGGAGTGGTTTCTTGACGAGTATAAGATGAGCGGAGTATCTTACAGAATGCAGTAAGGAGAATCATGAAAAATATAAGCAAAATGATTAACAGAGCGCCGTGGATATCATACGTCATAATAACGTTTTTGGCTGCCATAGATGCGCTTGTGTCAATAATTTTGATATATCCGAACAACTTCGCGCCCGTTGGAATACAAGGCTTTACCGTTATGATTCAGCATCTTTTGGGTATCAGTGTGGGTTATCTTTACGTTTTCGTAAATGCGCCTATGTTGATTGCAGCATTTTTCGTTTTGAAAAAGAGTTATTCATTCAAGAACCTCAGCTATATACTCAGCTTTTCGGTTATGACGGTGTTATTTCAGAAAATAATATCTCATTTTGATTTGAGCTTTCTTGAATATCGGGCGCAGAGCGAGGAGCAAGCGATAATTGCGGCGGTTGGATACGGGGCATTTTTCGGAGTGTTGTATCCGATTGCGGTGTGGCTTGGCGGTTCTACGGGCGGAACGGATATACTTGCTGCGCTTATTAATCGCTTTAAGCCTAATTTCAATACGGTGTGGGTGCTGTTTTCGATAAACGCGGGTGTCGCGGCAATGTCTTATTTCGTTTACGGCAGACGCGCACTTCCCGTTATACTCAGTATTCTTTCTTCTCTTGTTTCGGGCTTTATAAGCGATTATATGTTAAAGGGAGCTATGTCGGGGCTGAAGTTCGAGATAGTGACGAATAAGCCTACGGAGCTTTCCGCAGAGATAATGGAAAGGCTTGACAGAGGCTGTACGGAAATTCCCGCGAGGGGTATGTATTCGGGGGCGGAAAACTCTATGCTCGTGTGCGTTATAGGAAAAAAGCAAAGAGTGGAAATGGAGAAAATTATTTCTAAATATGAAGGAAGCTTTGGATTTTGCACTCCCGTTAAGTCGATTTACGGCTATTTTCAACGCTATTAATATACAACTAATATAAAGATTGGTACTGTATACAGATTTAACCTGAATACAGTACTAATTTTTTTATAAAATCGTAATATTATACAACTATTTTTGAGAAATATCACAATATTGTGATTGAAAATAATCTTTAAATATGATATAATGTACATGTTACTATGGAATAGTGCACATAAATCAAGGTTCCCAAGAAAAGGAGAAGGGGGAGGCGTAATCAAAGAAAAAATGATACACGAAAAAGATCAAGTAAAGGATATAAAGATAGCCTACGTAGGGGGCGGCTCGCGCGGCTGGGCATGGACACTGATGAACGACCTTGCAAAGGCAGAGGATATGTCGGGAAGCGTATATCTTTACGATATAGACTACGAGGCTGCAAAAAACAACGAGATAATAGGAAATAAGATAGGCGGCGGCTGGAGCTACGTAGCGGTAAAGACCATAGGCGAGGCGCTGACGGGAGCGGATTTCGTTATAGTATCGATATTGCCCGGAACGTTCGACGAGATGGAATACGACGTACACGCGCCTGAGAAGTACGGGATATATCAGTCGGTTGGAGACACGACAGGCCCCGGCGGAATGATAAGAGCTATGAGAACCGTTCCGATGATAAGAGAGATAGCAAGGGCGGTAAAGGAGTATTCCCCTGATGCTTGGGTAATAAACTACACCAATCCCATGGCGATATGCGTAAAGACGCTGTATGAGGAATTCCCCGAAATAAAGGCCTTCGGATGCTGTCACGAGGTGTTCGGAACGCAGAAGCTCTTGTCGCAGGCGCTTGAGGATATACACGGAATAAGCGGAGCCAAGAGATCGGAGATATGCGTAAACGTAGTGGGAATAAACCACTTTACTTGGTTCACGTCGGCAAGGTATAAGAATATAGACCTGTTTGATACATATACGAGGTTCGTAGACAAATACTACGAGACGGGCTTTGACAAAAAGGGAGACGCGAATTGGATGAACAATTCGTTCTCGTCGGCGGCGAGAGTTCGCTTTGACCTGTTCAAGAGATTTGGCTACATAGCGGCGGCTGGAGACAGACATCTTGCGGAGTTCTGCGACAGAGACGAATATCTGACAGACCCCGAGACCGTAAAGAAATGGACGTTCGGACTTACGACTGTCGAGTGGAGAAAGAATGACCTTGTAAATCGACTTGCCAAGAGCGCGAGACTGCTTTCGGGAGAGGAAGAATTCAAGCTTCATAACAGCGGAGAGGAAGGAGTCAACCAGATGAGAGCGCTTCTTGGGCTTGACAAGCTGGTGACGAACGTAAACGTACCAAACCGCGGACAGATATCCAACCTTCCGCTTGGAAGCGTAGTTGAGACGAATGCGGTGTTCTCGGCGGACAGCGTAATACCGGTAATGGCGGGAGAGCTTCCTGAGAGTATATACGAGAAGATACGCAAAGTCAGCGAGGAAAACGACAGAGCGGTTGAGGCGGCGTTTTCGGAGGACCTTAATACCTGCTTTGAGGTGTTCTGTGAGAGCCATCTCTTGAAGGACCTCACCGATGAACAGAAAAAAGCCCTTTTCGACGAGATGTACGAGGGGACTAAAAAATATCTTAGTATGTACAAAAAATAAATTTTAATAAAAAAGAATGAAAGGAAAGAAAACCATGAAGAAAACAATCAGACTTTTGGCAATGCTCATGACGCTTGCATTGCTGCTCTCTATGACTGCTCTCATTACCTCGTGTACAGGTAATGGAGACGGAGAGGAAACCACGGGTGACGAAAACACCGCAGGATCAACACTTGGCGACCTTGAGGTCAGGGACATGGACGGATTTGAAATTCTTATGTGCTGGCCCGAAACACACACGGACGGACACTACGTCCACAACGAGCTTGCTCCCGTAGACGGTAGCGGCGACGTTATCGACTCAGCTGTTGCTTCGAGAAACGCAACAGTAGAGGATACGTATAACGTAAAGATAGTCGTTGATACCAAGTTCGTATCTCACATTCCGAGAGACTACCGCGTTGAGGCAGAGGCAGGCGACTCGTCCTACCACGTAATCGCATCTACCGTTAAGTTTATGACTCCCGTCGCGCTTGAAGGAAGTCTTGTCGACTTTAACAAGCTGTCAGCCTACGATGAAACGCAGGAGTGGTGGAACCACAAGCTTATGCAGGACTTCTCAATCGCAAATGCCCGTTACTTCGGCTCGGGCGACATCATTTACAGTGACGACTTCTATCCCTACTGTACATACGTAAACACCGATGTTGCGGCATCGCTCGACTCTATCAAGGACGTAGACTTCTACGGCATGGTAAAGGATAAGACCTGGACGCTTGAGGCGTTCCATGAGTTTGCAGCGCAGGTTGCTGATCCCGAGGCGGACGGCGATCCCAACACATGGAGCGAGGACGATATGAACGGCGCGGTTATCAACGCAAACTTTGCAAGAGCCGCTTACTATGCAGCAGGCAAGGGAATGATCGAGTTCGACAAGAAGGGCTACCCCGTATGGCAGATGGACGTTGCGCACACCGATCCTATAATTGAAAAGGTTGCTAAAATCGTTCACGACGATGGCGCGTGCTTCTACGCTGACCTTCACCCCACCAACACGGCTCACGCTGAGGTTGAGCTTGACCTCTTTAACAAGAACAAGACGCTTTTCCTCGTAGAAGAGCTTATAATATCAGAGAGAATCACCAAGCGTGACGATGCAAAGGACTTCTTGCTGCTTCCTTATCCGCTTTACGATGAGGGAAGTGAGTACATAAGCGTTCTTAACGACGCTGCTGTAGTTTCCATTCCCGTACACGCAGACAGGCAGGAAGACGTATCTCTCATTCTTTCGGCAATGGGACGCGAATCTGTAAACACGCTTACACCTGCATTCTTTGAAACTGTTCTTAAGTACAGATATATGACCGATCCCGATTCCGTTGAGACCTTGCAGACAATTCTTGACTCCACCGTTCCTCAGGACGTTGCAACCATCTCCGACTGGGGCGGATTCATGGATAAGTTCAAGACTATGATACAGACCAACGTTACGACGGGCTTCTCCAGCTACTATAGCTCGAACATCTCAACTGCTATGGGCAAGCTTGAGGAATACTGCGTATCTCTTGATAACTACTACAACTAATTAATTGTAATAAAGGAGAACAAATATGAAAAAGATAGTTAGTTTGCTTATAGTTGCCTGCCTTATGGTGGGAATGCTTGCAGTTATGCCAATCTTTGCAAGCGCTTCTCAGGATGAAATCGAGATTTCATCGGTTGAGGAATGGATGCTCTATGTTGACGGTGCGAACGTTGACAAGGACAACAAATACAAGTATGCCGACGCTAAATTCGTTATAACCGCAGACGTTCTTGACTTTACGGGCAAGACTCTTACTCCCGCATTAGGCTTCAACGGCGAGCTTGACGGTCAGGGCGCAACTCTTAAGAACATAACCATGACCAAGGACGGCAGCGACCTCTCGCTGTTCTGCGAGCTTGGAGAGGCAACGATAAAGAACCTCGTTATCGAAAGCTCCAGCTTTACGGCAGAGCAGTGGGTAGCTCCCATTGCATGCTGTGTTTCCGGCCCCGCAGTTATTGAAAATATCTACGTTGCAAGCGACGTAACGGTAGTTTCCAACAGAGAATACAAGAAATCCTCGGATTGCTCAAGCGCGGGCGGAATTATCGGCGGATGCTTTTCCACTAACGACGGAACGACTCCTGCCCTTACCGTTAAGGGCTGCGTATTCGCAGGAAGCGTTAGCGGAACTTGTAAGGCTGTCGGCGGTATAGTCGGAAACGGAAACAGTGGCGATGGCAAGCTTCACAACATAGTGATTGAAAACTGTCTTGTGCTCGGCTCCGTAAGCAGCGATGGTAAGCCTGATACGAGCGGCTTCATTGGTGGCAACTTAGGCGCAAGCGTTACCGTAACGAACTCCATATACGCAGGTAAGGGCTTTAGCAGCTATCCCTTTGGAAAGGCAGCAACCTTTACGGCAACCAATTGCTATACCATTCAGCTTGACGTTGACGGAATGGCTTACAGCACGAACGGCGCAGATGCTATTGCTGGTGTTACGCTTGTAACGAGCCTTGTTGACGAGCTTGTTGGTACAGACGCAACGCTCACTCTTGACGGTTGGACGAAGCGCGCGGGTGACGTTATGGTTCCCACGGGAGTTGCAGAATTTGCTCTCTCTACGGCAGACGAGTTTGAAAAGACCTACACTATTACTTGGAAGAACGGCGAAGAGGTTCTCGCAACCGAGGAATACAAGTACGGTGAAACTCCTACCTTCAAGGGAGAAACTCCCACCAAGGCAAGTGACGATACCTACAACTATACCTTCGTAAACTGGACTCCTTCGGTAGGCTCGGTAATTGGTGATGCAACCTACTACGCAGAGTTTATTAAGGTTAGAAAGAACGTAGTAATTGACGACGAGGAAGAGGAAGAGGAAGATAACGGCAACGATACTCAAAAGCCTCTTGACACGACTCCCGAGACCGAGTCTGCTCCCACTACCGAAACCGAGGCGGCTTCGGGCGGATGCGGCGGCTCTATCGGAATTGCCGGCGTTGCAATGCTCGCTCTCGTATCCGGCGCGGCTCTCGTAATCAAGAAGAAGGACTAATTAAGAAAGCCTTCCCCCGAGGGAAGCCAAAGGGAGACGGCGGGAGCAAGCCCCCGCCCTACGGGGAAAATAAGAATACCCCAAAATATGCTAACCTCGGCGATTTGGCGCGTGAGGACGAATACCTCCACGTTTTATTTGCTCGGCACGCGCCGAAATCGCCAACAAATTTATTAAAAAAGAGGTAACAGAAAATTATGAACAAGAAGATACTTTCGATAGTTCTCGTTCTGTCAATGCTTGTCGGAATGCTCGCCGTTATGCCTATAAGCGTAGGGGCGGCTGATGCGGACGACGGCGTTCTTTCGGGTAAAGGAACCGAGAACGATCCTTACATAATTGCAGGCTTGGTTGACTGGGCAACATTTGTCACAGATAAAAAGAGCGCAGGCGATTACTACAAGGTAACGGCTACAACTCTTGATTTCACCGGAAAGACTTATAATCAGGTAGCAAGCTTTCAGGGAACCTTTGACGGTAACGGCGTAACCATTACGGGCGTTAACGTTAACTCAAGCGGCGAGGCAGGCCTCTTTAGCTGTCTTGGCGGAGTTTCCACCTTTAAGAACTTTGTAGTAACCAATTCCACCATCAAGGGTAACCAGTGGGTTGGCGGCGTAGTATGCTGCTGTAACGGAAACGCTACCTTTGAGAACATTTACATTAGCGATGACGTAAAAATTATTGCTGGCGTAAAGAGCGGAAATTCCTATTCAGGCGGCTTGCTCGGCGGCGGCGCAGGTAGCCCTGAGCTGATTACCGTAAGAGGATGCGTATTTGCAGGAACTGTTACCGCTGAAGGACAATACAACGGCGGATTTATCGGTTCAAGAAACGGTGCTAAAAACATCGAAATCTATAACTCTATCGTACTTGGTAAGGTTCCGAATACTAAGGCTAACAGCTGCGGATTTATCGGACATAGCGAGAGTACCAACGTAGTTATGGATAACTGTATATATGCAGGCGGAGCAGCGGGCGTTTACTATAACAACAGACCATTCTTTAATAAGTCTGCTTCTGCAACAGTAACTAACTGCTACACTGTTGCGGCAAACGACAATAATACGGGCGCTGTATACGGAGATGTAAAGATTACCGACGAGAACAACGGAGTAAAGCTTATCACCTTCAATCAGCTCATCGGCTATGATGCAGACGTAGACGTAGACGGATTTACAACTCGTGCGGGCGACGTTATGGTTCCCTCGGGTGTTGCGGGCTTTGATCTTCCTCAGCATTACGTAGCTCCTCAGGTTGAGGAGTGGACGGGAAGCGGAACGGAAAGCGATCCTTATACCATTTCTACGGCGGCGCAGTGGAGATATTTCGTTGAGCAGTCTGCCACTAACGATTTTTCGGGCAAGTACATAGAGCTTGCAAGAGACATAACTCTCAACGAGGGTGACGCTGCCGAATGGGCGAAGGGTAATTTCAGCGGAATTGCGATTAATTCCGTTTGCGAAGCCTCGACCGGAAAATCATTTGCGGGTAACTTTAACGGAAACGGCAAGACCATTTCCGGTGTGTATATCAATTCCTCGTATAAAGAAGGAGTAGGTCTTTTCGGTGAGGTAGGTAAAGCTACGATCACCAATTTCCGTCTTGTAAATTCCTATATTCAAGGAACGGAATGGATGGGCGGTGTCGTTGGCGAAACCAACGGAAACGGAACTGTTATCAGCAATATTTACGTTGGCGAGGACGTATACGTTAAGTCTACGAAATCGGGCGGTAGCGGCGTAGGCGGTGTCGTCGGAGGAATCTATGGAACGACTACTAACGTTACTATCGACAACTGTGTGTTTGCAGGAACCGTTACGGGTAGCTCTGCCGCAGTTGCAGGTATATTGGGCAATGCAAACAAGGCATCGAACGTAACGATCAGTGATTGTCTGTTCCTTGGAACGTCAAGCAAGAACGGTATTACTTATATTGCTAATTTGAAGGACGTTGAGTCACGCGCAGTAATAGTTACGCGTTGCGTTTCTATCGGTACTGCAACGAACGCCGTAGAGGGAAGCGACAAAGACGGCGTTACCGTTTCTGACTGCTACTGGGTAGGTAACGGTCTTAGTTCCAAGTACGACGTGTTTGACGACAACGCGAGTGCGGAGATTCTGACGGCGCTCGGTGCGGACTGGACTACGCGTACGGATGATTTCATTACTCTCGATATGTTCGCGGACGTTTCGAATTTCGTGCTTGAGGATGAGTTCCCCAATACCGTTGAATGGGAAACCGCGCAGGTTATCACAAACGCAAAGGAATGGAACTATTTCGTATTCCTCGCTCAGGTAAAGAGAGAAACGTTTGCGGGAAAGACCGTATATCTTAACGCAGATATAGATTTCAAGAACGCGACTATCAAAACTCTTGCTCCCGACGGCGTTGCTACCTTCCAGGGTACGTTTGACGGTCAGGGACATACGCTCAAGAGGTTCGTTATCGATGACACCGTGGATGCGACGAGCGTATTCGGCGATATTCGCGGCGGCGCGGTAATTAAGAATCTCGTAATCGACTCGGCAACCGTTTACGCAAGCCAGTGGGCAGGCGTAGTGGTCGGTGAGGTCAGCGGCGAGGCTACCATTGAAAACGTTTTCGTAACCGAGGACGTAAAGCTTTATTCCAATCGCGGCACTAAGCAGGGCGAGGTCGGCGGTATCGTCGGCGGACTCTACGGCGAGGGAAGCGTAACGGTAAGAGGCTGCGTATTCGCGGGAGAGATTTATTCTAACGGCAAGACGGTAGGCGGTATCGTCGGTAGAGGTAACAGCCTTAGCGTTACTATCGAGGACTGCCTCATGCTCGGAAGCGTTGAGTGCGCTTTAGAGGACAGCGATGCAAACGGAATCCTCGGCTGGAATAAGGATAAGGTAAACACGGATAAGGACACCGGAGAGATTACGTCGGTACAAGAAGGCACCACGGTTATCAGAAACACCGTTTACGCGGGTTGGGGCTATTCTTCCTATTCATTTGGTTCCTTCGGCAAAAACACAACCATTGAAAATTGCTACTCGACCGACGCTAAGTATGCTTACTGCATAGAAGTCGATCAGCCTGAGTACGGCTCTGTAAATCACATAGAGAAAACGGATATAATAAACAATCCCGAGCTTGTTGCAAAGCTCAATAACGGACGCGCTACCGATGTTTGGAGACTCCGCGGAGGTGACGCGATAGTTCCCGCAGACGTAATTGCGGACGACGTTTACCTCATAAACGTTCACATGTTTAACGGTGCTTCCGTAAGATTCTCCGACACCTCTGATATCCGCTTTACGGGTATTATAGGAAGCAACTATCTTGAGAGCAAGAAGGCAGAGGGCAAGACCGTTAAATTCGGTATTCTCATTTCGCTTGCCAGCTACGTTGAGCTGCTTGGTGACAAGGACTTTACGCCTGCTAACTTTGATGCTCTCGGCGAAGAAGTCATCAACGGCACGAGATACGTTATGATTGAGGCTACGAATTACGGCGGTGGCGAGGAGGACGGATATTACATCTTCTCGGGTGTTCTTTGGGGACTTAAGTCAAATACCAGAGAGTATGCGGCTCGCACATATATTCAAATAATTGACGACGCAACCGGTGAGATTGACAGGACGTTGCTTTCCTACTACAACCCCACCGATAACAACAGAAGTATTGCTTACGTTGCGCAGGCGGCTTACGAGGATACCTGTAACTTCTCGAACGGCTACTACAAGCACGAGCTTGCAGAGGGCCAGGGCGTATACAGCCCTTACACTCCCGAGCAACGCGAGAAGCTTCTTGACCTCTTCGGTAAAGAAGACGCAACCGATATCAGCTTCCTCAGCTACAACATAAGAAACGTTGAGGATACCTCGGGATGGATTGACAAGGCAACCTTTGAATACACCGACCGCAATATATACGTTCGCGATTATCTTCTTGATTGCGGCGCGGACGTAATAGGACTTCAAGAAGCAGCAAAGCTGAAAGCGACTGCCAACACGCTTGACTGGTTTGATACTCTCGGTGATGGAGATACCAACGTTGGACTCGTTGCGGCAGGCTACACCTGCGTTAAGGGCGAGGATATTCTTTCGCACGACGGCGACAAGGATATGTATAATCCGATATACTTCAAGACGGACAAGTACGAGCTTGTAACAAGCGGAACGAAATGGTTGACGGCTACCCCTGACGTTTGCTCTGTTATAGACGGCTCGGATACGAGAAAGGCGCTCAATTATGTTGTTCTTAAGGATATAGCTACCGGTCAGCAGTTCGTATACGTAAACGTTCATCTCGTCGTAAGAAGAACGAATTACGTTCACGATGGGGAAGGAGCCGATACGGAGCATTACTGTCAGGAGCTTGAGGTTATTTACCTTAGAGGTATACTCGACGCGCTCCAGAAGGATTACGCAGATCTTCCCATGTTCATCGGCGGAGACTTTAACAACAGCTATTCGGGTATAAACAAGTGGTTTAGTAAGAGTGTGGTTGGTGAGAATCCTTGGGATATCAGCGAGGGTACTCCTACGGAGACCGTTAAGATTTCCACCGCAAGAGATCAGGCGATAACCAAGAGCAGTTATCTGTACTCCTGCACCACCGAGGACTTTACACAGGTAAATACCGATGCGGGAGCAAACGTATGGTCAAAATGGGGCGCTATCGACCTTTGGTGGACGTCCAACTTTACGAACGGCGTGGTTCATTGCTATCAGATACTTGACAACAAGACTACCACCTCTACGGGCGAAAAGTATCCCTCGGACCACTTGCCCGCAAAAATGTGTGTAACTATTTACAAGGATAATGCATAATAGGGAGGTATATAAAAAATGAAAAAAGTTTATGAATCTCCTGTTATGGAGAAAATGCTTTGCGCAAAGGAAGACGTGCTTTCCATGTCTTGGTTTGACAATGTTTTTGGAGAAGCAGATCCCTTTGAGGTTTAAATAAGGGAAGAATAAAGCGCGGATAGCGCAATAAAGAGAGAACGCTTCGGTTTTTCCGATCCGTTCTCTCTTTTGACTTGGAGGACGCGAGGGCTGCGTTCCACCTTTTTCGAGAAAAAGGTGGAGCCAAA
Organism: Oscillospiraceae bacterium; assembly: GCA_015065365.1. Lineage (GTDB taxonomy): Bacteria > Bacillota > Clostridia > Oscillospirales > CAG-272 > HGM12713. The sequence continues at coordinate 16,660 of SVQL01000002.1, forward strand.
AAGCTTCCCACGAATTTATTATTAGACGGACACATCGAGGAAATATTATTTATTGGTTGAATATCGTTGGTGTGTTCTAATGTAGAAAGTCGTCGGACTCTGCGCACCGACGACTTTCCATTTTCAATTTACTACTTCCGCACGACGTAACGAATTAAGAAAAAAATCTTTGAACGCGGCTCGTTTTCACGAGAGTTGTATCAAAGCGTGAATTAAACGGAGCTGACGTGCACAATAATACCTTATACGATTATGGAGTAGATATATGCTTAAAGGAGTAAACAGAAACGTTATCGTCGTGCACGGTGACAAATCAAGTCGGTTTGAAGCCGTATACATGATAATGAAAAAGGGAACGGGTGCCTCCGAAACAGATATACTCAGGGAGGCAAACAGGCTCGTCGCGGAGAGCGGAATGACGGTAAAGCGCAGGCTGCCGCCTTGGCTTTTGATAGGCTTGGGGGCACTCGGTGGCGCGCTCGCCGCAAGCGTGCTGTGGCTTATAGTCGTTTTGTGACGAATACTTTTTGCGCCGCGGCTCGCTTTAGTTTGTATACGCTATTGACAACAGTGGAAAAGTATGGTATAATTAACGGCAGGTTAAATTTGATATTTCTTTGCGGCGGATATAGGGAGCGGTGCTGTATTCGCTTTGAGAGAAAGGTTTGCGATGCTTTAGCAGACCGTTTTTTGCGTTTGTCAAATTGTTGCCCGAGGGTTTGCGGCGTTACTTTCGGGACTTTTACTTATAACCTAATATTTTGAAATAAGGAGATTTTATGCCCAAAAAAGAAAAAGGCAAGCTCCACGTTATTCCTTTAGGCGGTCTTAATGAGATTGGTAAAAATCTGACCGTTCTGGAATATGGGGACGATATTATAATCGTCGATTGCGGCTTGGGATTTCCCGATGAGGATATGCCCGGTATTGACTTGGTTATCCCAGATATATCCTATCTTGAAGCCAATAAAGACAAAATTCGCGGAATGGTTCTTACTCATGGACACGAGGACCACATAGGCGCAATTCCTTACGTTTTGCGCGAGATAAATCCGCCTATCTACGGAACTAATCTGACGCTTGGAATTATAAAAAACAAGCTTACGGAGCACGTGCTCCCCGCCTCTCCGAGGCTTAACTGCGTAAAGGCAGGGCAAACCGTTCGTCTTGGCGAATTTGCCGTTGAGTTTATTCACGCGAACCACTCGATTGCAGACGCCTGCTGTCTTGCGATAACCACTCCGCTCGGAGTTATCGTGCATACGGGTGACTTTAAGCTCGACGTTACGCCGATAGACGGCGAAATGATGAATATTACCAGACTTGGAGAAATCGGCAGAAAGGGTGTGCTTCTGCTCATGTGCGAGTCGACCAATGCCGAGCGGGCGGGCTTTACTCCGTCCGAGCGCAAGGTCGGTAAGTCGCTTGAGTATATATTTACGTCAAATGCGGACAAGAGAATAGTTATCGCGACGTTTTCCTCAAACGTGCACCGCGTTCAGCAGATAATAAACGTCAGTGCAAGGCACGGAAGAAAGGTCGCTATTACGGGACGCAGTATGATAAATATAGTTGCCGCCGCCGTTGAACTTGGATATATGACCGTTCCCGACGGAGTCCTCGTTGACATTGGGGAGATACGGCGCTTTAAGCCCGAGGAGCTGACGCTCGTTACTACGGGAAGCCAGGGCGAGCCGATGTCGGCGCTTTATCGCATGGCGTTCGGTGACCACTCGCAGGTAACGCTTGGAATGAACGATCTTGTCGTTTTGTCTTCAAGCGCAATTCCCGGAAACGAAAAGCTGGTTGGTAGAATAATAAACGAGCTTTCCAAAAACGGAGTCAGCGTGCTTCATGACGCGGTCGTTGAGGTACACGTTTCGGGACACGCGTGTCAGGAGGAGATCAAGCTTATGCATGCTCTTACTCGTCCGAAATACTGCATGCCTATTCACGGAGAATACAGACATCTTGCCGCAAACAGAGAGCTTGCGCTTGATATGGGTATTCCCGATAGAAATATTTTTATTTCCGACATCGGAAAGGTTTTGGAGATAGACGAAAAGGGAGCGAGATTTGCGGGAACGGTTCCTTCGGGCAAGGTTCTCGTTGACGGATACGGAGTCGGAGACGTTGGAAATATCGTGCTTCGCGACAGGCGTCATCTTGCGCAGGACGGACTTATCGTTGTCGTAGCATCGGTAGATACCGATTCGGGACTTTTGCTCTCACCCCCTGAGGTGGTATCCCGCGGCTTCGTTTACGTTCGCGAATCGGAGGAGCTTATGGACGAGGTCAGAGCAATTGCTACGGATGCAATAGAGCGGTGTCTGGATGCGGGTATGCCCGTTGACCGTATGCACCTGAAGAATTGCGTCAAGGACGATCTGTCAAAATTCCTCTACGCAAAAACCAAGCGAAAGCCGATGGTTCTCCCCGTAATAATGAATATTTGACGATATTTAAGCACTTATTTGTAAAAAAATATAAAAATTCGACAAAATTCAAAAATTATTCATAGTCAATTCAAGGTTTTATCACTCTATGATTGTATAATATTCGGTGTGAATTCGATTTTGTCGAGCACATAAAAAGAAAACGAGGTATAACCCAAATGGGAAAGTCTAACAGAATCAGAAACGAAAGAGCAAGCGACGTACTTTTCGGAGGTCCTGCTCCAAAGAAGAAAAAAGGAATGCCTTCATGGGCACTTAATGCGATCACTATTGCGGCGGCAGTTTTGTTGCTTGCCGGAGTAGCGCTGCTCGCGCTCAATACCAACGGCGTTTTCGGACGTATGCAGTCCGTAATGAAAACCGATAACTTCCGCGTTACCAAGAACATGATGACCTACTACGCGCAAACGCAGTATCAGAGCTTTAAGAGCGAAAACAGCTCTTACCTTTCCGCATACGGTCTTGATACCGGTCTTTCTCTTAAGGATCAGACGTATAGCACCGATGCAGAGGGCAACGTAAAGACCTGGTACGATATGATGATGGAAAGCACTGTCGAGCAGGTAAAGGAAATTCTCGTGTACTGCGAGGCAGCTCACGCGGCAGGCTTTGAGCTTGACGAGGACGCAAAGCAGGCGGTAGAGGATCAGCTCGCAGAGTATGAATACTACGCATCTATGAATCAGACTACCGCAGATAATATCGTTGCGGCTACTTACGGCAAGGGAATGAAGCTTAAGGACGTTCGTGCGGCTGTTGAGCTCGCGACTCTCGCGTCTGAATACAGCGCAGAGGTTGGAACAAAGCTTGAGAGCGAAATTACCGACACCGAAATAACGACCGAATACGAGGCTCAGAAGATAAAGTACGACCTTGTTGACTATTTCAAGTATACCTTTAGTGTTACCGTTGAGGATGCTAAGGAAGCAGTAGAGGCAACTCTTGAGGATGGCAAGGAAGCAACCGATGCGCAGATCATCGCAAAGTATAAGGAAATGATCGCTGCAGAGCGCGCAAAGGCAGCAGAGCTTTCAAAGATTACCGACAAGGCTGCTCTTAAGGCAGAAATTATCAAGCTCATTGCTGAGGAAACCTTTGACGAGGATTACAAGAAATATATGACGGACAAGAAGGTTCCCGATGCGGAAATTCTTGATATTCGCGCTGATCTTCTTGAAAAGGTTATCGCTTCCGTAAAGGACGACAGCGAGTTTGTCGTTGAGAGTGTTGATAAGACCGATAATACTGAGGCTAAGGTAGGCATCGCTTCCAAGACTAAGGAAGGTGAGACTACCAAGTACACTGTTCTTGGCAAGGACGCAACTGAGGCATACTATAATGCATTCGTAACCTTTGCGGATAGCTTCTACGATGAGGTTAATGCGGCAACAGTAGCATCCGAGGTTGAAGGCGCTAACCACTCCAAGTCCGACGAGGCTCTTGAGTGGATGTTCGGAGCAGATGCAGATGCGGGTGAGTTCAAGACTGTTGAAGCGGGAGACACCAAAGAGGATCTCGGAACGGAATCCGCAAAGCTTAAATCCTTCTCCGCAACTGTTTACTATCTTGCTAAGGATGTTTATAAGGACGAAAAGTATTCCAAGAATTTGGGTATAATAATATTCAGCGATAAGGAAAAGGCAAAGACTGCGGCACAGAGAATCGCAGAGATGGGTACGATAACCGTTGAAAATCTTGAGGCTCTTGCAGAGGAGCTTGGCGGAAACTTTACCAATTACGAGAACTACACCGAGGGCTCAATGGGAGTTGACGCATTCGACGAGTGGGTGTTTGCTGACGACAGGGCGGCAGGAAGCTTCACGAAGGCTGACGAGATAATCACCCTTACTTCTACTTCATCGCAGAATGTTTCTACATCTTACGCTACTGTATGGCTCCAGGGTAACGGACTTATGGAGTGGGAGATTTCCGTTAAGAGCGCTATTTTCCAGAAGAAATTTGAGGAGAACGATACGGCGCTGAAGGCGGCTCACGCAGTCAGCGGACCTAACTACAAGGTTCTTAACACCATAGACCTTTAATAGGTTAAGACATACAAAAGGGGCGGTTCTGACGGATCAGCCCCTTTTTACAAAATATAAAGGGTTACAGAAAAATGGTACTTGAAACGAAAAAATCAACGGTAGCTTACCGCTGTCCTGTTTGCGGAGGCGGAGTAATGAGCGTTGTGGATACCTTCCGCCTATCTGCCGATATGGTAAAGCTTAAATGTGAGTGTGGCGGAAGTGAAATGGTAATGGTAAAGACCGGCGATGGGAAGGTGAGATTTACCGTGCCGTGTATGCTTTGTCCTAAGCCGCACAATTTCACCGTCAGCACGAATTTGTTTTTTGATAAGGAGCTTTTCGTGTTGCCTTGTCCCTATTCCGACTTGAACGTGGCGATGATGGGAGAGAGCAATCACGTAAAGGCAGAGCTTTCGCGCACCGAGCTTAAGCTTCTCGATATGCTTGAGGAGAGCGGCGCGCAGAGCCTTGACGTTTTTCATTCCGAGCAGTATCTTACCGATCCTCAGGTGCTTGAAATCGTTTCTTATATGATAAAGGAGCTTGACGAGGAAGGGAAGTTATATTGCAAATGTCCAGAGGCTGAGGAGGGGGATTACGAGCTTGAAATGACCGCCGAGGGCTTGAAGGTAAGCTGTCGCAGATGCGGTGCATCCAAAACGGTTCCCACGAATTCGCTCATTCAGGCAAACGAATTTCTTAATGCGGATTCATTGACTCTTGAATAAAATATTAGAAACCGCTCTTGCAAAACAAGAGCGGTTTTTAACATTATTTGTACGGGAGTGGGTTTTGCGTCAAACCGAGAATATAGTCCGTTGAAGTGTTATAATATTTTGCGAGGGCAACCAATAGCTCAATCGGAATTTGTCTATGTCCGTTTTCGTACTGTGAATAAGTGTTTTGCTTTACGTGCAGATATTCCGCAAGTTCCTTTTGCGTCAAGTCGCGATCTTCTCTTAAATCCTTAATTCTCATTATATTTATATCCCTCGCTTAATTACAGTAAAGAATTTATGTAATTATTATATAAAATCGCAATATGAGATATTGACATATATCTCAAATTGTGATATAATAACTATGCAAATAAAATTTTGGGAGGAAAAAATGGGAAAATACGTTGAAAACAATTTGATTAATGATGAGAAGATCGTCAAAAAAGCAACGCTGAGTCCGTTGCCTTTGGTAGTTAACGGAATAAAAATCCTTATCAGTGTTGCCATCTTTATTGGATTTATAATATATTTCGGAGCTTTAATGATAGCTTCGGGATTAGCGTCTGTGTCATTCATGGATATGATGGCTATATTGGGAGATATGGGAGCTTTTACGTCGGTTTGGCTTGTTCTTTGTTTCGTTATAATATTTGCCGTTATTATACATGAAATAAAGTCTTTCTTCAGGTATTTTAACATGGACGTAGCCATTACGAATAAGAGGGTCATTGGTAAGACGGGAATTATCCGAGTCGAAACGATGGACGCGCCGCTCGACAAAATCAACAACGTAAACGTATCTAAGGGTTTGTTCGGCAGAATGCTTAAATATGGCTCAATAATTATTTCTACTGCAAATTTCGGAACCTTCAGATACGATTACATAAGTAACGTAGACGAATATAAATCTATTCTTATGGCAGAGATAGATAAATATACAAATCCACAAAAGGAAAATGACGGGGATATAAGATCCGAGGAATCTAAAAGCGAATAGGTAAAGGACACGGCGTATCTTCTTTGATGCGCCGTGCTTTTTTAGGTTTCAATTTATGTGTTTATTATATTTTAGAAGAATATTTTTTAAAAAAATCAAAAAAGTTTCAAAAAACTATTTACAAAATGCAAAAATCGTGATATAATAACTGTACATGTCGTTATCTCGGCTTTCGGATAACAGGCTATTTTAAGTAGCATTTCACCCGCCGATTTCTGAGTTAACGATAAATAAAAAAGAAAGGTGAAAAAATCATGATGCTTAAGGACGAAAAGCAGGCAATTATTGAAAAGTATGCTACCTGCGAGGGAGACACAGGATCCCCCGAGGTTCAGATTGCGCTTCTGACTTACAGAATCAAAAATCTGACTGAGCACCTTAAGAGCAATCACAAGGATCATCACAGCCGCAGAGGTCTGCAGAAGATGGTTGGTCACAGAAGAAATCTTCTTGGCTACCTTCAGAAGACGGACATCGAGCGTTACCGTGCGATCGTTGAGAAGCTCGGTCTCAGAAAGTAATCATAATTGTCGGAGTGAAGAGTGCAACCCGAGGGTGGACTCCTCACTCCCTCATTCTTTAATGCAGGAAAAACAGTAAAACGCTCACAAAGGATTAGCAGTTAACAGAGGGCGCACATAAGACTTACGCTTTGTGTTAAGTGCTAAACCTTGTGAGGTAAAATAAATTTTTAGGAGGACGTTATGTCACAAATCAGCACACCTATGGAATTTAAGAATTACAAGGTATTCAACTACACGCTTGCAGGCAGACCTCTCGTTGTTGAGACGGGTAAGCTTGCAGGTCTTGCAAACGGCTCGGTGCTTATCCGCTACGGTGAGACGGCAATTCTTTGCTGCGCGACCGCAAGCGCAAAGCCCAGAGACGGAATTGATTTTCTTCCCCTGTCGGTAGACTACGACGAGAGAATGTACGCTGCGGGAAAGATCCCCGGCGGATACCTCAAGAGAGAGGGTAAGCCTTCCGAAAAGGCAGTTCTTACCTCTCGCGTTATCGACCGCCCCATTCGTCCCTTGTTCCCCAAGGACCTTCGCAACGACGTTGCTCTTACTCTTACCGTAATGTCGGTTGATCCTGATTGCTCACCCGAGATCACGGCTATGATAGGCGCATCCTTGGCGCTCTCTATTTCCGATATTCCGTGGAACGGACCTATCGGCGGCGTATTCATGGGACTCGTTGACGGCAAGCTCGTTGTTAACCCCACCGAGGCAGAGCAGAAGAAGAGCGATCTTCAGCTGACTGTTGCGGCATCCATGGAAAAGGTCGTTATGATCGAGGCGGGCGCTAACGAGGTTGACGATGAGACAATGTTTAACGCTATTATGATGGCTCACGCCGAGATCAAGGATCTTCTCGGCTTTATCAACGCTATTATTGACGAGATAGGCAAGCCCAAGTTTGACTATCCCTCTTGCGAGCTTGATCACGAGATGTTCGACAAGGTATTCGATTTCTGTGAGAAGGATATGATGATCGCTCTTGACACCGATGACAAGAACATCCGTGACGAGAGAGTTGTTCCGATAACCGACGCTATCGTTGAAAAATTCGGCGAGGAGTACCCCGAGATCGGCGGCATGATGGACGAGCTTATCTACAAGATTCAGAAGAAGATAGTTCGCCGTTGGTTGCTGGTTGACAAGAAGCGTGTTGACGGCAGACGTATGGACCAGATAAGACCTCTCGGCAGTGAGGTCGGACTTCTTCCCAGAGCACACGGCTCGGGACTCTTTACCAGAGGTCAGACTCAGGTTCTTACCGTTGCAACTCTCGGTATGCTTTCCGAGGCACAGATGCTTGACGGTATCGACAGCGAGACCGAAAAGAGATATATGCACCACTACAACATGCCCGGATTCTCTACGGGTGAGGCTAAGTCGACGAGAAGCCCCGGACGCCGCGAGATCGGTCATGGTGCGCTTGCAGAGCGCTCTCTCGTTCCCGTGCTTCCCACTCCCGAGGAGTTCCCCTATGCAATAAGACTCGTTTCCGACGTAGTATCCTCTAACGGTTCTACCTCGCAGGGATCTGTTTGCGGATCTACCCTTGCTCTTATGGACGCAGGTGTTCCGATAAAGGCTCCCGTTGCGGGTATCTCCTGCGGACTTATCACCGCTGAGGACGGAAGCTGGGATATCATGCTTGATATTCAGGGACTTGAGGACTTCTACGGAGATATGGACTTCAAGGTTGCAGGTACTCACAAGGGTATTACCTCTATTCAGATGGACCTTAAGGTAGACGGACTTACTCCCGAGATAATCAAGGCTGCTCTTGAGCAGACTCACGTGGGACGTGACTATATCATCGACGAGGTTCTTCTTAAGGCAATTGCTGAGCCTCGCGCTGAGGTTTCCAAGTACGCTCCTAAGATGACTACCTTCAAGATTGACCCCGACAAGATTCGTGAGGTTATCGGTAAGGGAGGCTCCGTAATTCAGAAGATAGTTGCCGAGTCCGGCGCAAAGGTTGATATCGAGGATGACGGAACTATCTGCATCGCCGCTGCAAACGGCGAGAACGCTGCCGCTGCAAAGGCAATGATAGACGCTATCGTATTCGAGCCCGAGGTAGGAGCTGTCTACACGGGTAAGGTAACCGGAATTAAGGAATTCGGTTGCTTCGTTGAGTACGCTCCCGGTAAGGAGGGAATGGTTCACATTTCCAAGATTGCTCCCAAGAGAATAGAGAAGGTCGAGGACGTTCTCGCGCTTGGTGACGTTGTGAAGGTTAAGTACATGGGACTTGACAAGAAGGGAAGAATGGACTTCTCCATTAAGGACGCTGACTAATACGGATATAGACAGATATGCCCGCACCCTATAAGGGCGCGGGCATAATAAAAATTAAGGAGGAACAATATGAAAAAGATAATAAACATGCTCGCCGGAGGAGAGGGCGCAACACCTCTCAAAAAAGGTGTAGTTTACGCTGCTCTCGGAACACTTGCCGCGCTGATATTGGCAATAGCGATACTCGTTGTTTCCTCTATCGCTCTCACGCTGACGGATAATATCGGTAATGAGCCCGACGGAGGCGGAGAGGGTGACGGCGGCAACGGCGGCGGAGTTTCCGTAAATTCCGTTGAGCTTGTTACTCTTGAGAGTATTTCGGCGCTTGCTGAGAAGGCTGAAGTTGACCTTGTAAAGGTAGGAGATAAGCGCACTCCGTTTAACAAAAATCAAAATTTTTATTATGCAAAAAATGATACTGACGGTGTAGATAAGCTTACCGCAAGCGCAATGACCGCAGTTGATAAGATGCTTGTTGATTTTTACAATGCAAACAAGGATAAATTAGTAACTGACGTAGGTCCGGATACTAAAAATCCCGACTGCAATATTCCGCTTATAAAGAATACGAGTGCGGCGGGAACTGAATTTACTATTGTAACTTTCCACGACAAGTCTATGGTAGGTAACACGCTTTATTCATGGATATTCTCAAATGCATACAAGTACGGATTTATTTATAAGGGAGATAACTTCCAGTACGTAGGTGTTGCGCTTGCTACTTATCTTCGTGCCGGCAACGATTTGACGCCTATTAAGGCAAAGACTGCCGATAAGGCGCAGATATTGTCCGGTGGTTACTACGCGTACTACGTAGCAGTTGACGCTGCTGAGATTAAAGCACCTAAGTCACTTGCTTATGATGTAATCGCAGACGGCACGGACGGATATATCGTTATATACAAAAAATAATCCAAATCTTTATGCAGGGGACATCTCCTGCATAAAGTGCTCTGTATAGCTTTAGAGATAGAAAGAAACCATTATGAAAATTCTCGCAATAGGCGATATTGTAGGTAGCGCGGCAGTAGCCTACCTTAATAAAAATTTATGGAAAAAGCGCGACGAGCTTGGCGTTGAGCTTGTCGTAGCTAACGGAGAAAACGCATCGGAGATACACGGAGTAAGTGCGGCACTCGCAGAGGATATTTTCGCGGCGGGCGTTGACGTGATAACGCTTGGTAATCACTCCTTTGGCAAGCGTGACATCTGTAATTTACTCAACGACTCAAACGCGATAATTCGCCCTGCGAATTATCCCCCGTTCGTTCCCGGCAGCGGAAGCACTATAATCAATGCGTGCGGCTGGCGCGTGCTTTGTATGAACGTGCTCGGTACGGCGCTTATGGAGCCGATGTCGTGCCCGTTTGAAACGGTGGATAAGCTTTTGGCAAGAGAAAAGGGAAATTACGATATTTCCATTCTCGATATACACGCCGAATCAACGTCCGAAAAGATCGCGCTCGCGCGTTATTTTGACGGAAGAATAGATATAATTTTCGGTACTCACACGCACGTTGCGACTGCGGACGAGCAGATACTTCAGGGTGGAACGGGATATATTACCGACCTCGGAATGTCGGGGCCTGTCAATGGAGTTATAGGTGCTGATGCCGCCGCCGTTATCGAGCGTATGAGGACGAAGATACCTACTTATTTCAAAATAGCTGACGGTGAGGTTCGCGTATGCGGCGCGGTGTTTGATTACGACACCGACAAGCGATGCGTTACCTCGGTTAAGCGAATTACGTTCTGACGGAGGGGAAGTATGTCAAATTCACTTAATATGTACTCCACAGCGGCGCTCGCTTATCTTGGCGACAGCGTTATTGAAATATGTGTAAGAGAACGGCTTGTAAAGGCAGGGTGCTCATCGTCTGCGGTGCTGAATAAAACGGCTCTTGAATACGTCAGAGCGACGGCGCAGGCAGAGGCAATGAAAAGGATTTTGCCCATGCTTGACGATGAAGAAAACGCGGTCTTTCACCGTGGACGTAACATCGGGCATACCAACACCCCAAAATCTGCGACGGTGGCAGAATACCGCGCGGCTACGGGTATGGAGGCGCTTTTCGGCTATCTGCACCTTGCAGGAAGAAAAGAACGTATAGACGAGCTCTTTGACGCCGCGTATCCGATATAATGCTATGTATCCTTATAAAAAGGCATTAAAAGGTATCTCTCAACATTTGCGAAAGGAAATGACTCCGCAGGAAAAGCATTTGTGGTATGATTTTTTAAAAAAGTTACCCGTGAGTGTTAAAAGGCAAAAAAGTCTTGAGAATTACATCGTTGATTTTTATATTCCCCAATACAAAGTAGTTATAGAAATTGACGGCAATCAACATGTAATGGAAGAAAATAAAGCAAATGACGAAAAAAGAGATTTTGATTTGGAACAGTGGGGAATACGAGTTTTAAGATACAAAAATACGGATATTGATAATAATTTTAATAATGTTTGTAACGACATATTAAATCAGTTGAAATTATCAATAGAAGATATCAAATAGCAGTAGTGGACTACTCATCCGTCATTGACTCGCAAGAGCGGCTCGTCAATGCCACCTTCCCTCACAAGGGAAGGCTAACTATGAGGGAACGTTCATCAAAAAATCAATATTTGAATTACAAGTATAAATAAAATTAGTTAGGATTTGCTTGTCTTACTAACAGCCTTCCCTTGTGAGGGAAGGGGGACCGCGTAGCGGTGGATGAGTAGTAAAATATTAAAGATCGAAAGGAAACAGAAAAAATGACAAATCCCGTAATTAAAATTAACGTTCGTGACTTTGGCACGATGACAGCAGAGCTTTACCCCGAAAAAGCACCCAAGACCGTAGCAAACTTCTTGAAGCTTGCTGACAGCGGCTTTTTCTCGGGACTCATTTTCCACCGCGTAATAAAAGGATTTATGATTCAGGGCGGCGGATACACCGAGGATATGGGAGATACCGACGCAGAGTCTATTAAGGGCGAGTTTAAGGCAAACGGCTTTATGGCAAACGACCTTAAGCATACCAGAGGCGTTCTTTCTATGGCGCGTACCTCTGACCCCAACTCCGCGTCCTCGCAGTTCTTTGTAATGCACATGGACGCGCCTCACCTTGACGCGCAGTACGCAGGCTTTGGAAAGCTGACCGACGGCTTTGACGTGCTTGACGCTATCGCAAACGTAAGAACGGGCAGCTACGGCTGGTATATGCAGGACGTTCCCAAGACTCCCGTAGTTATCGAGAGCATTGAGGTCGTAAGCAGATAGCTATGAAGGACTCGAACGCTTATGGGCTCGAGTCCCTTATGGCTAAACACAAAACCGTCACAATTTTTCACACAGCTTTTTGGTTAATTTAAAACTGTATTAAAATTATTGTGCTACAATATAGCATATAATTGTTTTGGAGGAGCATATAATGCTTGAATTAAAGGATATACGCAAGCAGTATGGCGTGGGGGACTCCGTCGTTCACGCACTTGCGGGAGTTAGCCTGAAGTTCAGAGAGAATGAATTTGTTTCAATTCTCGGAGCGTCGGGCTGCGGAAAGACTACCATGCTTAACATCATAGGCGGTCTTGACAGATATACGAGCGGCGATCTTGTAATTAACGGAAAATCTACAAAGGACTTTAAGGATAGTGACTGGGATACGTACAGAAACCATTCTATCGGCTTCGTTTTCCAGAGCTACAACCTTATCCCTCACCAGACCGTTCTTGCAAACGTCGAGCTTGCCTTGACGCTTTCGGGCGTGTCAAAGGCGGAGCGCCGTCAAAGAGCGACTGAGGCACTCACAAAGGTAGGACTTGGCGACCAGCTCAACAAGAAGCCTAACCAGATGTCGGGCGGACAGATGCAGAGAGTTGCGATTGCACGCGCGCTCGTTAACAACCCCGATATTTTGCTTGCCGACGAGCCTACGGGAGCACTCGATACCACCACCAGCGTTCAGATAATGGATCTTCTTAAGGAGGTCGCACGCGAAAAGCTGGTCATTATGGTAACGCATAACCCCGAGCTCGCAGAGGAATATTCCACGAGAATAGTAAGACTTAGCGACGGTCAGGTGGTGAGTGATACCGCGCCCTATAACGGCGAGGACGTAGTCGTAACTCCCATTGAAGAAGCTCCCGTAGAAGCTGTAAAGCCTACGAAGAAAAAGGAAAAGGCTAAAAAAGCGGATAGAAAAAAGAGTATGTCCTTCGGTACGGCGCTCTCCCTGTCCTTTAACAACCTTCTTACCAAAAAGGCGAGAACCTTTCTTACGTCATTTGCGGGAAGTATAGGAATTATCGGTATCGCGCTTATTCTTTCGCTTTCTAACGGTATTCAGGCATATATAGATCAGGTTCAGGAGGATACTCTTTCGACATATCCTTTGACCTTGAACAAAACTACGCAAGATTACGCTTCTATGATGCAGGCAATGAATAGCGTCAGCAACGACGGTGACAGAGAATTTGACGAAAACAAGATATATGTAGACGACTCGCTGGGAACTATGATGTCTGCGATGTCGGCAACCGTTGAAAACGACCTCGCTAAGTTCAAGTTGTATCTCGAAGAAAACGGACACGAGATTGAGGATTGCGTAAGCGATATACAATACACCTATGATTTTGACCTGCAGGTGTTTACGGCAGACGGAAAAACACAGGTAAGCCCTACGGAAATGTTCGACAAGATGGGTGACTCATTTGAGGGTATCAGCGAAATGGTAAATATGGTTGGCGGTTTTGGAGTAATGTCCGAAATGATAGACAACCAAGAGCTTCTCAATCAGCAGTATGAGCTTGTTGGTGACGGTCATTGGCCTACCGAGGCTAACGAGGTTGTTCTCGTAATCAGCAAAAATAACCAGATAAGCAAAATGACGCTCTATATGCTCGGGATTCTTCCTCAGGAAGAGCTTGAGGACGTTATGACTCAGCTTATGACGAACGGAACCTACGAGTCTGCTCACGGTACGGAGTACAGCATTGATGATTTCCTCGGCATGGAGTTTTATATGCTCAACACCTCGGATTTCTTTGTTGAAAACGAAGGTGACGAGTATCTTGACGGTTATAATACGTGGAATGACCTTCGTGACGATATAGGTTGGGAGGATAGTCGTGCAGATTTCGTAACCAAGAACGGTACGAAGCTTGTTATTTCGGGAATTGTTCGTCCTAAGGCGGACGCGACCTCGACCTCGATAATGGGCGCAATTGGCTATACTAAGGCTCTTACCGAGCACATTCTTGACCTCAACTCCAAGAGCAAGATTATAAATCAGCAAAAGGCAACTCCCGAGTATAACGTCCTGACGGGACTTAAGTTTGAGAGAACGCACTACACCCCGGAAACAATTCACCTGCTCGTAGATAAGATAGACGGTGCTACAATGGAGAGCTTCTATTCTTACATGACGGACATGATAAAGACAAATCCCGAATTTTCCTCGCAGCTTAACGTTACGGAGAGCAACTTCGCGCAAATGTTCATGCTTATGCCCGAGGAGCAGCAGGTTCAGTTAGTTTCTACTATGCTTGAAGCGGCAAAGGCAAATCCTGCAAACACGGCTACGCCATACGGTGGATTGAATTTGCTTTGTGCTACTATGAAGCAAATGATGGGTGGAACAATAGAGGTTACCACCGACAATATTACCCAGCTTCTTCCTATAATGTCCATGGAGCAGCGATACGTGCTTGTTAACGGAGCGGCTGCTTCTCAAATGGTGCCAATTGACATTCCGGGACTTTCGTCGCTTGCCGGCAACCAGGTTATGAGCAGTATTTATTCCGCTATGACAGAAGCACTGTACGATATGACGGTGGATGAGAATATATTCTTGGCTTTGCTTGGAACTATGAAGGAGGATAGCGAGGAGTTCAAAACTCTTGAAGAAGCACTTTACAATCTCGCTCCTCAAACGGACGCAACCTATGACTCTACTCTTAAGACGCTTGGAGATGCAGAGAGTGCAGACCCCGCCTCAATAAACTTCTACGCAAAGGATTTTGAGTCCAAGGATAAGATTGAGCAGTTTATTGCGAAATATAACGAGCCGAGAAAGGATACTCTTGAGGAGATAAAGTATTCCGACGTTATCGGAGATATGATGGACGCAGTTGCGCTCATTATAAACGTAATTTCTTACGTTCTTATAGCATTCGTTTCCATTTCTCTTATAGTTTCCTCTATCATGATAGGAATTATAACCTATATTTCTGTTCTTGAGAGAACTAAGGAAATCGGTATTCTTCGTTCGATTGGAGCGTCTAAGAAGGACGTTTCAAGAGTATTTACAGCAGAAACGCTTATCGTCGGTCTTACGGCAGGACTTATCGGTATAATTGCTACTGCGCTTCTGTGTATTCCGATAAACTTAATTATTCACGTTTTAACCAATATTGGTTCTATAAATGCGGTTCTTCCTTGGGTTGGAGCAATAGCCCTCGTGCTTATCAGCATGCTTCTTACGTTTATCGCAGGACTGTTCCCGTCGAGAATTGCGGCAAAGAAGGATCCCGTAGAAGCGCTCCGCACCGAGTGATTTTATTGAAAGGTTAAATTATGGCTAAATTTAAAGCTTGGCTGTACCGCCTTATGTATGGGCGGTACGGCACCGATAAGCTCGGCAACGTTATGCTTATCGCTTATCTTGTTATAGTTGTTACTCATACGCTGACATCACTCGTTTTTAACATCTTTGTTCCTACGTTTAATACTTTGTGGATAGATCTCCCCGTTTACGCAGTGTCCTTGGCGCTCGTGTTCTTTATTTGTTACCGTATGTTTTCTAAAAACATAGCAAAGCGCAGACGAGAGAACGAAAAATTCTGTAATTTCTTTAGCTTGCAGAAAAACAAGTTCAGAGACAGAAAAACTCACGTTTACCGCAAGTGCCCCTCCTGCAAGGCGGTTCTTCGCCTGCCTCGCGCTAAAGGTAAGCACAGCGTCGTCTGCCCCCGTTGTAAAAACAGATTTACAACTCACGGTTGAGGATGCGGGGGACGCGAGGGATGCGTTCCACCTTTTTCGTGAAAAAGGTGGAACCAAAAAGCTTCACACAAATTTATTATTAGACGGACACATCGAAGAAATATTATTTATTGGTTGGATATTGTTGGTGTGTTCTGATGAAGAAAGACGGCGGGCACTACGTACCGCCGTCTTTCGTTTTTTGGGGGATGCGGGGACGCGTTCCACCTTTTTCGAGAAAAAGGTGGAGCCAAAAAGCTTCCCACGAATTTATTATTAGACGAACACATTGAGGAAATATTATTCATTGGTTGGATATTGTTGGTGTGTTCTGATGAAGAAAGACGGCGGGCACTACGTACCGCCGTCTTTCGTTTTTTTAATTTATTCAAAAGATAGAACAAACCAAGGTATTGTTTTCTTTTGCTTACTTTTCTTTTCCAAAAGAAAAGTAAGGCGCAACCCCCAAAACAAATTTTAAAAAAGGTATTTACAAATGGGGAAAAATTGTGTATAATATAGTATAGTAAAATCTGTGATCGGGAAGAAACCGAAGAGCGATACCAGAGATTTGCCGTCGTAGGCTGAAAGCGGCAATTTGAGCGACTCGGCTTGTGCGCCCGTGAGGTCCGTTTTTGAACGTTTGAAAATCAGTAGATTACGGCGTTTTCCGCGTTAAGGATTAAAGAGATGGGGCATTGCCCCGAAGCAGAGTGGAACCGCGATATATCGCCTCTGTGTCCTTTGGACACAGAGGCTTTTTGTATGGAGGTATTTATTATGGATAAATTGAATACGAGAAAAATCAAGAGAGAGGCGTTTCGCGCGTACGATAAATTCGACGAGGGCTTGACTGCGGTCGCTCGAGGACTTCATCACGCGAAGGACGGACTCAAGGCGGATATTGCCGCTGTAAGGGAGCGCGACCCTGCCGCGAGAAGCGACGCAGAGGTGCTTTTGCTGTATCCCGGCGTGCATGCGCTCATAGCGTACAGAATAGCGCACACCTTGCATACACACGAGCATTATTTTGCCGCAAGAGCTATAAGTCAGGCGGCAAGATGTGTTACGGGAATAGAAATACACCCCGGTGCTACCATAGGAAAAGGGCTTGTTATTGACCACGGCATGGGTGTTGTTATAGGTGAGACCGCAGAGATAGGCGATAACTGTACTATATATCAGGGCGTGACTCTCGGCGGTACGGGTAAGGACGTCGGAAAGCGCCACCCGACACTCGGCAACAACGTAATGGTTGGTTCGGGTGCGAAGATACTCGGTCCGTTTACAATAGGAGACAACACGAAGATCGCTTCAAACGCGGTAGTCCTTGAGGAAATACCCGATTCCTGCACGGCGGTCGGTATTCCTGCAAAGGTAGTACGCAAGGAGGGAATGAGGGTAAACGATCTCGACCAGATCCACATTCCCGACCCTGTGGCGCAACAGATAAAGCGACTTGAGGCAAGACTTAGCGAGCTTGAGAGTGAGCTTGCAGCTATAAAAAAGGCAAAGAAAACGACTAAAGGTGAGTCGGAAACGGAGGAAAACTAAAATGCTTTTATATAATTCGGCAACGAGAAGGCGCGACGAGTTCGTTCCCAACGAGGAGGGAAAGGTCAGCATGTATACCTGCGGACCTACGGTGTATCACTATGCGCACATCGGAAATCTCCGCAGCTATATAATGGAGGATGTGCTTGAAAAGTATCTCCGATACGTAGGCTACGACGTAACTCGCGTTATGAATATAACCGACGTTGGACATCTGACGAGCGATGCTGACACCGGCGAGGACAAGATGCTCAAGGGCGCGAAGCGAGAGAAGAAGACGGTTTTGCAGATAGCGGAATACTACACAAACGCGTTTTTTGAGGACTGCAAAAAGCTCAATATAAAGACCCCAGACGTGGTAGCTCCCGCAACCTCGTGCATCGACGAGTTTATTAAGGTTATTAAGTCCTTGATTGAAAAGGGATTTGCTTACGAGGCGGGCGGAAATATTTATTTCGACACCTCAAAGCTCCGTCAGTACTATATTTTCAATGATTTCCGCGAGGAGGACCTTGAGGTCGGTGTTCGCGAGGGCGTTGAGGAGGACGGAAACAAGAAGAACAAGGCTGACTTTGTTCTTTGGTTTACAAAGTCCAAGTTTGACGATCAGGAGCTTAAATGGGATAGTCCTTGGGGCGTTGGATATCCCGGCTGGCACATCGAATGCTCTTGCATCAGCATGAAATTCCTTGGCGAGAAGCTCGATATTCACTGTGGCGGAATTGACAATGCATTCCCTCACCATACTAACGAGATAGCACAGAGTGAGGCATTCCTCGGACACAAGTGGTGTAACTATTGGTTCCACGTACATCACCTGAATACAAATTCGGGTAAGATGAGCAAATCGAGCGGTGAATTTTTGACCGTCTCGCTTCTTGAAAGCAAGGGTTATAATCCGCTTGTATACAGGCTTTTCTGCTTGCAGTCGCACTACCGCAAGTCGCTCGTGTTCTCTTACGAAAATCTTGATAATGCGGTTATCGCTTATAACAAGATAGTCGCAAAGGCGGTATCGCTCCTTAAAGAGGATGCGGGTGAGGTTATCTCCGAGGATTTTGAGGCAGGAAAGGCAAAATTCTGCACGGCGCTTGACAACGACCTTAACACTTCTCTTGGTGTAACTGCTATATACGACGTTCTTAAGATGAAGACTACTCCTGCGACAAAGCTTGCGCTTATCGAGGACTTTGACAGGGTTTTGGGACTTGATATAGTTGTAGCTGCAAAGGCGCAGATAGAGAAGGAGCGCGAGGCGGCAGAGGCTGCGGCAAGCGATCCCTTTATCCAGGAGATCGAGGCGCTTATCGCAGAGCGTGCGGCGGCGAAGAAGGCAAGAGATTTTGCCCGCGCCGACGCAATAAGATCGGAGCTTACAGACAAGGGTGTTACTATTATAGATACGCCCGAGGGAACTAAATATAAGATAGACTAAACAAAATATGAGCTGTTCCTTTTGTGGGAGCAGCTCTTGTTTTTTAACAATGAATTCTAATTTAAGCCTTCCCTTGTGAGGGAAGGGGGACCGCTTGCGGTGGATGAGTAGTAAAGAAAGAACTAAATAAAAGACTACTCATCCGTCATTGACTCGCACCATCGGCTCGTCAATGCCACCTTCCCTCACAAGGGAAGGCTCACGCTGACGGAGATTTCTGCGAGTTATTGATTAACCTACGGGGGAGATTTATTCTACAATGTCGAAAGTAAACGGCGTTGTTGCGAGAGTATCTATGCCGCAAACGACGAGGGCAGCGTCGTACTCGCCCGAAATTGGGCTTGTGTCATATCTCGGATCGCGCACAGTTATGTCAAAATGCCGCGCGAGCATTGGAAGTACGGCGTTTGCGAAGCTGTCCTTTATGAGTAGCAGGCGAGGGCGATCTTGCTCTGCCGTCGATTTTACGGTCAGCGTGCCGTGATTGCCACCGAGGAAAACGCTGTATTTGTCCTTTTTTGTAAGAAAGGAGCGCTCGTAAAGAGAGGCAAGCATACAGCCGCTATCAAGGCATTCAATATCAAACTTCGTATCTCCGTTATATCTCGGCAGAAAAATTGAATCAGTCTCTGTGGCAAGCGCGCCACCTTTAGAGTAGGAAGTTCCAACAAAATTTTTGCTTACGCACTCCGCTTCAAAATCCTCTTTTTTATAGGGAATTTCGCCGAGGGAACTGCAGATAATAGAGTAAAGCTCGTACGCGCCGTCGTAGTCAAGGTGATGATCGGTTTTGTAATATACCTGTAAGTCATGTTTGTCTGCCGTGCATAGTCTGCGATAAAGCTCCTCACCTACGGGAGAGTACGAGAAAGCCATATTGCGAATGCGCTCTGCGTCCTCACTTTGAAAATATACGTCAATGCTCCGCGGAACGGTGACGAGAGTAACCTGTTCTGCTTTTATCGCGTTTAAATTTTTTTCTAAAAGTGCGGTGCTTTTGTATTCGCATTTTTGTACGAGCCTTCCGTTGCTCAAAAACAGCACACCGTTGTTTTCTCTTTTGCCGAGTGTCAGCTCGCAAATGCCCTTAAGCCGCACAAGCTTCAAACGAAAGGGAATTCGGTCGGAATAAAAGTCACCGAGTTCCTTAAAAAAATCCCCCTCTATTATTGAGTCCTCGCCAATGCGTGGAAAATTCGAAAGTGGACGGTTTTCTTCCTCGGAAAAATCATTAGTCAAGTTAAAAAACACGCCTGATCCAAGACAAATCAAAAGTGCGGCGCACAGTGCGAGCAGAGAAATGTCAACTGAAGTTTCTTTTTTCATATAGAATAGGGATCGCCGACTTTTTGCAAAAGTCGGCGATGACGTGTTTTATTAGTTTCCGTAGGAAGCATCGATGTTAAGTGTTTTGATAGAATCTTCGTCAAAATACTCAAGAGGATCAACCGAGAGGTTGTTGACCGTCATTTCAAAGTGCAGGTGAGGCTCTTCTGCAATTTCTATCATCGCACTCTCTCCTACGCACGCTATAAGCTGTCCCGAACGTACGCTTACGCCCTCGGCAATACCCTCGGGGAGCGTTTTAGAAAGATTTTTGTAGATGGTGTAGCAGTCGCCACCGTGCTTTATGGCAATACAGTGACCCATACGCACGTCTTCCCAGATACGCTCGATCTTTCCGTCTGCGGCAGCATAAACAGAAGCAGACTCCTCTGTTACGATGTCAAGTCCGAGGTGAACGCGGTAGTCGTTCATAGTGTCGGAGAAAACCTGATTGGAGGTGTCGTGCTTCTTTGAAAGAGAGCCGCTGACGGGGAGAACGAAGGATGGCAGTGAATCGTCAACGGGGGTAGAGGGAGTAGGTTTTTGCTCAACCGTAGGCTTATTAGTTTCGGGTTTTTTTGTTGTATCCTCGGGTGTTGAGGGCTTATCCGTGCCTTGTGTAACAGGAGCACGTCCGTCGTCAACGGGGGGAGTATCCTTGGTGCGGTTATTGGAGATAGCCACCGCGCATACTATTACCACAGCGACAACGAGAACACATGCGGAAACTACCGCTGTGCGGTTGATTTTGAGGTTTTTAAGTCTTTCGATAAGACTTGGTTGATTGTTGAATTCTTCAGACATGATATATCTCCTTTGAAAATGTTTTACGTTTTTTTATCGCTTGTATTTGCTATTATTGCCGACAAAAAAAGGCTTTATTCAAAAAAACAAAAAGGAGATAAATTTAAATACGGTTTTAAGATTTACAAATAAAACATATTTTGTTAATACGAAAAAAATCAAGATATTATAAAATAAAGTAAAGAAAAAAGGAGAAATACGATGGGTAAATTTTCGGGTATTCTTATTTGCTCGGATTTCGACGGAACACTTGCGCATCACGGCGAAATACCTGCGATAAATTTTCAAAAAATAAAATATTTTTGCGATAACGGCGGTAATTTTTCCATAATTACGGGAAGAAGCGGTGCTTATTTTGATAAATTCAAGGGTGCTCTTTGTATTGATACTTATATGGGGTATACCAACGGTACCGTTATACGCCGTTTCCCAAGCGGAGAAACCGTCATTTGCGATTACGTTAGAGATGATGTTTTTAAGGGCGTAATATCACTTTGCGACAAATTCGACAAAATAAAAAATATTGATTTATATCCCGACGACGAGCCGATATGCTTTGAGGGCAGCGCTGCGCAAATAAAGAAGTCGCTTGAAGGCGCTCAAAATATTAAAATACATAAGTTTCTTATGCGTACGCTTACACAGGTTACAGATGAGGACGTTGAGCTTATCAGAGCACACATGGGAGCGGGCTGTGCTGTTTCAAGAAGCTGGGAGTTTGGAATTGAATTTCAAAACGGAAATTTCCATAAGGGCGTTGCTGCTCGCCGCATAGCAGAGCTTTTGGGTGCGAAAACACTTATAACGGTGGGAGATTACGAAAACGACGTGCCCCTACTTATGGCAGGTGACGAAAGCTATGCATCGCAGAATGCTCTTGACTCGGTAAAAGCAGTTGCAGACTATGTGCTGACAAGAACCTCCGGCGAGGGTGCTATTGCAGAGCTTATAGATATTTTGGATAACAGATTATAATAAAAACAACCTTTACCGAAATTCGGTAAAGGTTGTTTTTGTATTTATAAAAGATGTATGCGATTATATTTCGGGAATAACTATCTCAACCTCGCGGCCTGCCTCGGCGGACTTAGCGATACCGTCGATTATAGCCTGATTGTAGAGGATCTGGCTTGAGGGAACGGGAGCGGGAGTGCCGTTCTTACAAGCGTCAACGAAGGTACGGATCTTGAGATCAAAGAGACCTTCCTTCATCTTGATTACGGGAATTTCGGTCTCGGTCTGGAGACCTGCAACCTCGTGATAGAGCTTCATAGGACCGCCAACGGTGCCGTTCCAGCACTCGGTGGAAGGAATACGAAGGCTTCCCTTAGTACCCATGATGATAGTATCACCGGGGGTGTCGAGGTTCATAGCCCAAGCTATACGGAAGTCGAGAATTATACCGCCCTCAAGACGGATAAATGCTGCTGCGAAATCGTCAACGCCAAACTTTGCGGAGTACTCCTCTCCCTTTCCTGCCTTGTAGCCGGAGTAGTTGGGATCAGTACCGAAGAATGCAGACTTGTAGCCCGAAACGGTAAGAGGCTTCGGATAGCCGAGAGCGTTAAGTACCATATCAAGGGAATAGCATCCGATATCACCGAGAGCTCCGATACCTGCGGTATCCTTTTCGATAAACGTTGTTCCGTGGGGCGTGGGAATACCGCGGCGGCGTCCGCCACCGGTCTGAATGTAGTAAATGTCGCCGAGAGCACCGGACTCAACGATCTTCTTGATCTGCTTCATGTTAGCGTCCATTCTGGGCTGGAAGCCGATAGAAAGGATCTTGCCGCTTGCCTTTTCAGCCTTCATAACCTCAACAGCCTCGTCGAGAGTTACCGTAAAGGGTTTTTCGAGCAGAACGTGAAGTCCGTTCTGGAGCGCGTAAATAGCGGGCTCTGCGTGCTGACAGTTATAGGTGCAGATGGAAACTGCATCAAGCTTCAAGGACTTGTCGTCGATAAGCTCCTTGTGAGAAGCGTAATCGGTCTTTGCTCCCTCGATTCCGTGCTTTTCCATAAATGCCGCTGCCTTACCGGGAACAAGGTCTGCTCCTGCAACTATTTCAACGTCAGGCTGATTGAGAAACGCCTTTGCGTGAGAATCCGCAATCCAACCGCAGCCGATGATAGCTACGCGAATCTTCTTTGATGTGTCAATAGCGGCTGCACCGCTCTGGTCTGTAAAAGTATTAAGACCGTCCATAGATTTGTCTGCCATTTTTGTATCCTCCTAATTTTTATTTTTTATCAATAGCCGAGAGTTTTGAGATATTCGCGGCTCTTCTTTATGGATTCGATGGGGTTAAGTCCCATGGTGGGCTGATCCTGTTCTACTACAACCCATGTAGCGCCCGATTCCTCGGATGCCTTAAGAATTTCGGGGAAGTTCTGAACGCCGCTTCCAACGGGTCTGAATTCAAAGTTGCCGGGACGGGTGGGAGCCTTCTTTTCAATTCCGATAAGCTCGTACATATCGTCGGACTTTTCGCCGTAGAAATCCTTGAGGTGAACGATGGGACATCTGCCTGCGTACTTTCTTATGTAATCAGCGGGAATCTCGCCACCGACGTTTACCCAACAGGTGTCAAGCTCGGTCTGGAGAAGGTCTGCGCTGACTTCCTCGTAAAGAACGTCGAGAGCGTACTTGCCGTCGAGCTTAATGAACTCAAAATCGTGGTTGTGATAAAGAAGAGTGAGACCGAGCTCATTTGCCTTAGCGCCTATCTTCTTTATGTTTTCAATAACCTCAGCGAAAGCGTCAGTTCCGGGACGGTGCTCCTCTTTAAGATAAGGAACGACTACGAACTTACAGCCGATGGTCTTGTAGTCCTCGAGTATGTTCATGTTTTCAACCATATCAACGTAAGGAACGTGAGCGGAAAGGGGAACGAGACCTATCTCCTCGCACATTTTCTTTACGTCCTCGGGATTTGTACCGTGAAGACCTGCGAATTCTACTCCGTCGTATCCGAGAGCCTTTATAGCTTCAAGGGTTCCGCGAAAATCAACAGCCATTTCTTTACGTACAGTGTAAGCCTGTACTGCTACCGGTAATGCCATTTTAAAAATCCTCCAAAATTATATTTAACGCCGCGCGTTTTCTATCACTTTAATTATAGGCTAAAACTTGCGTTATTTCAAGTCAAAACAGCACAATGTCAAGACAAATATTGCTATATTGTATCAACCTATGCAATCTATTTCATTTAATATATCTGCAAATACGGCTTCAACTGTTCTGTATCCGTCTATAATGCGTATATTATCCATGGGAGTTAAATCGGAAATAACAGACAAAAATTGCTCGCGCACTTTGGTAAGAGTGTCTAAATTTTCGTATATTTCCACAGAATCTCTGCCTCGGGAAATTCTTTCAAGGCTTTGATTTGGCAGCAGGTCGATATAAATACAGAGATCAGGCTTGCGTATTTCGGGGCAGTCGAGATTCATTGATTTTACCCATGCGTAATCAGTTGACTGACCTTGATAAGCAAGAGTGGAGTAATAATATCTGTCGCAGATGACGTCAATTCCCGCATCCAAAAGCGCGGCAATACCTTCCGTTGGATGTACGTTGTGCGCTATTCTGTCGTCAACGAACATTACAGCCATCTGACATTCGGTGCGATTTATCTTTCCGCTAAGAGCCTCTCGCAAAGCCCGTCCGGTGGGGAGCGTCGTCGGCTCTGCGGTAAGAAACGTTTTACGTCCGTTCTTTTCAAGATGTTCCGCCAAAAGCCGCGCCTGTGTGGTCTTTCCCGAGCCGTCTATGCCCTCAAAAACTATAAATCTACCCTTATTCATCGGTCTTTCCTCCGTTTTTCGCGCTTTGAATTCGCACGCTTATTTCTCCGCTCGCGAGAACCTCGCGGCTTTGGTCGTCAAGAATGACTGTAAGATGTCCTTCATCGTTTATTTCGCTTGCAAAACCGCTTTTGGTCACGCCGTTTTTTATAAACGAAATTTGTTTGCCAAGCACTGCCGAGCGCTGCCTG
This sequence comes from Oscillospiraceae bacterium, assembly GCA_015065365.1. Taxonomy (GTDB): domain Bacteria; phylum Bacillota; class Clostridia; order Oscillospirales; family CAG-272; genus HGM12713. The sequence continues at coordinate 41,758 of SVQL01000002.1, forward strand.
TATTCTTCCATAAAGCCTCGGTCGCCTGATTTAATCAGTTCGTAAATATCAAATACGTTTGCAGCTATGCGGCAGGTAATGCATGCGCGAAGCACCTGTGTGCAGGACGTGCAAAGTGAGGTCGCTATACCGTCAAGCTCCGCAGGAAAGTCTTTCGTGCATAGATTTACTCCGACGCCTATTGCGAGCAGACGTCTGTTGCCGACAAAAAAGCATTCTGCAAGAATTCCGCATGCCTTTCGCCCTTTTACATATACGTCGTTTACCCACTTGATTTGACATTCAATGTTAGTAATCTCCCAAATTGCATCGGAAACGGCTACCGCAACGGCAGACGTGACTAAAGAAAGGGAAGTATCAGAGTCGTCCGAAACATCAAGCAGCAGAGTTTCATAAATCCCCGTGTCGGCAGGAGAATAAAAGCTTCTGCCAAGCCTTCCACGCCCTGCACTTTGCGAATTTGCAACGAACAGTACGGGTGCGCTACCGCCGTCTGTCGCATATCTTCGAGCGGCAGAGCTTGTGGAGTCTACTGTGTCAAAATATATAGGTTTAATTCCTCTGTCTTTAAGCTCCGAGGAGCTCTTTATCATATCTTTCATTTAAATACCGCAAAAATCTTAATTTTGAGATTCGCTTCTGCCGACAAGCGTAAGATACTCGTCGTAGGAGAAAAGTATTTTGATGGCGGCAAGAAGCGCGTCAGCCGTCATACCTGCGGGGAGACCGATTGCTTCTGCAAGTGAGTCGCGCTTGTCAGAACTATTTTGCGCACCCGTAAGACCGTCGATGTAAAAATCAGTTTTTGAGAGCGGATTTTCTTTAAGACGTGCAGAAACCTCTTCGTTTTCAAAGGGGAGTAAGAGCCTATATAAAAGCTCGGTTTCCATGCCTTCAACTCCAAGTGTGCCCTCGGCGCTTGGTGCGCTTTTTCGCTTTTCCGTGCCTTTAATTTGTGGGATATAAAGCTGTATAAGTCTGTCTTTGGGAATTGCGGAGCAAATATGAGAGCGAATAAGCTTTCCTGCGCCGTCGCTGTCGGTAAGAACTATAACGGGGGATTTCTCGCCAAGCGTTCTGAAAAGAGCGAGCTTTTCGTTTTTCTTGAATATTCCGAAGCCGTCGGTGGTAAGCACGGTCGCGTTACATACGCAAAGCACGCGCAGGCGGTCGTATTTACCCTCTACGATTATCGGGTAGGGAATATTCAGTTTTCTGTTTGCATTATCCATGTCTTATCTTAAAACGAAATACAGTATAACCAGTGCGCCAAGCGCAATTCGGTATATACCGAAGGGCGCGAAGCTGTGCTTCTTTACGAATTCCATAAGGAACTTTATCGCAACCATAGACACGCCGAAAGCGACGGCGCAAGCAATGCCGAGAATTATCCATGCCGAGGCGGGAACGCTGACATCGCTTTCCATAACGTAGTCGATAAAGCCGTAGCCCTTGATAAGGCTTGCGCCTGCCATGGCAGGTATTCCCATAAAAAACGAAAACTCAGCTGCCGCACCGCGACCTATACCGATAAGGCGCGAGCCAAGAATTGTAGAGCCCGAACGCGACGTACCGGGAACTATGGAGATAGCCTGAAAGCAGCCGATAAGCGCTGCATGAGTAAATGAAATGTCCTCAACGTCGTTTACACGCGCATCCTTGCCCTTATGGATGTGTTCGATTATTATAAAGAGAATTCCGTAAACTATGAGCGCGGCGGATACCACCTGCCAGTTATATATCCAGCCGTCGATGTCCTTGCCGGTTGCGATTTCGATTATCTTGTCGAGCACTACTCCGATTATAGCGGCAGGAATGCTCGCAATCACGACCTTGCCCCAGAGTATCCACGTTGATTTCTTTTGTGTTTTGTCCTTTTTTGGGGAAAAGGGATTGAGCTTTCCGAAGAACATGACCACGACTGCAAGTATCGCACCAAGCTGTATTACGACCTCAAACATGCTGAAATATTCTTCGGCAAAAGTCGTGCCAAGTGAGGGCGCGACGTTTAGCGGCAAGAATTCCTCAAGCAATATAAGGTGTCCCGTAGAGCTTACGGGAAGCCATTCTGTGATACCCTCGAGTATGCCGTAAAGTATGGATTTAAGTATTTCTATTACCATGACAGCTCCTTTGTGCTTTTATCGTGCGTCGCCCGAGCGCATTATGTCGCCGGGGGTGACGGTGAAGGGAACGCGAACGAAAAATTTCATTGACGGGTGGGGCGCAGACGGGATAGGCTCACCGCTCTCGGAATAAAGCTCGGTCACCGTAAAGGGCTCTCCGAATTTGTTTGGAGAAATAAGCTCCGCGACCTCTCCTACGCTTACCTTGTTTCTTTGAATGAAAGGATACAGTCTGCCGTTCTCGTTTTCGAGAGTAAGAGCGTCGGGCAAGGGAAGCTCGCTGTCCTCAAGCGCGGTTGCGAAATAAGCCTTTTCGCGTATATATCCCGTGGTACTTGAAAGCTGGGGCGCGTCTGCGGGAAGGTCAAGATAGTACCCAGTGCAGTATTCTCTGTGAGAAACGCTTTCAAGCTCACGCATAAGACGCATGTCAAAGGTGTATAATTCGGGCGCGCTTGAATATTTATCCATCGCCATTCGGTATGCGTTTGTTACCACGGCTGTGTAGTACGCGCTCTTCATTCTGCCCTCGATTTTAAATGAGTCAATACCGGAACGCATGAGCTCGGGTATTATTGATATTGTGCACATATCCTTTGAGGACATGATGAACGTGCCAAGCTCGCTTTCTTCAATTGGAAGCGGAACGTCGGGGCGCTTTTCTTCAACTATGGTATAGCTCCAGCGGCAGGGCTGTGTACACGCGCCACGGTTGGCATCCCTGCCCGTGAGGTGGTGAGAGAGCATGCAGCGACCGCTGTAAGACACGCACATAGAGCCGTGAATAAAGGCTTCAAGCTCAATATTTGAGGGAAGCTTTTCGCGAATTTGGGATATTTCATCAAGTGTCAGCTCACGCGCAAGTACAAGGCGCGAAGCGCCTAACGACACGTAGGCGAGAGCAGACTCCGCGCTTACGATGCCGGCTTGAGTGGAAATATGAATTTCAACGTCTCCGAGAACGCGACGGATAAGAGATATTACGCCGAGGTCCGCAACGATAAAGGCATCGATGCCCGCACTTTTTATTTTTTCGAGAAAGGACTCAAGCGCCGCGTATTCGTCACCGTGAGGCATGGTGTTGAGTGTAAGATATAGCTTTTTGCCGCGCGCGTGAACGTACGACGCTGCCTCGTAGAGCTCCTCAATGGAAAAATTGTCTGCTGCCGAGCGCATACCGAAGCGCTTGCCCGCAAGATAAACCGCATCCGCACCGTAAAGAATTGCTGCCTTCAGCTTTTCAAAATTTCCCGCAGGAGATAGTAATTCTGCCATTTATAAATCCTTCTTAAACATAATATAATTACTATATAATTTTAACATATATACCGATTAAAGTCAATAAAAAAATAATGTTTTTAAGACTACTTGACAAATGACAACAATTGTGATATAATAATCGGGCTGAAAAGTTAATAGCTTTACGGCATGCTGCTTCCCCATGGCGTACATATCGAAGTGGGGACGTTGCCGAGCGCTGCCTGTGGCAGATAAAGCGAGGCATAAGGAGTGGCAGCGGTCGAAATTTGCGAGCGAGAGCGAGCAAAAATTTCGGGTACCGCAACAGGACATAACGAGGCGGTCTTGAAAATTTGCAGTCGCGAGTTTCTGCAAATGCTCAAAATCCCTTGACACGCTTGATGTTTTCGCCCTTCGGACGAAGCAGAAAATTATTCCTTCTAAAACTTTTTCTAAAAAATTCGCAAATCTAAAAACTTAATAGTCTTACACGGAGGGTTATCGAAGTGGGGACGTTGCCGAGCGCTGCCAGTGGCAGAAGAAGCGAGGCATAAGGAGTGGCAGCGGTCGAAATTTTGTGAGCGAGAGCGAGCAAAAAATTTCGGGCACCGCAACAGGACATAACGAGGCGGAGCCGAGAAAATTTAATATTGAATGTTGAGCTTTTTTGAGCTTGAACATATATACGGAGAGGTATCGAAGTGGTCATAACGAGGCGGTCTTGAAAACCGTTTGGGGGCAACCCCACAAGGGTTCGAATCCCTTCCTCTCCGCCAACCAAGCCCCGATTTTCGGGGCTTTTTTCGACTAAAGAAGGAGGAACTTTTAATATGTTGCCAAATGATTTCTTTAAAATAACTAAAAATATAGAGCAACAGAATAATCGCACCTTAAAAGAACTCTTCAAAGGATATATAAAAGGTTCATTTCTTATAGATATTAAGTACCGAGTTATAAAGGAGTTAGGTGAAAAATTGCTAACACTTTACGACTTTAACTTTCAGCGCCATATAAATGATTTAGTAACTCCAAAAGATACAAATTCAGAATATGATATTTGCAAACATATTGTTGGTGTACACAGAGCAAACACTATTTTTCTTACAAGTGAAGAAAGAATTCAAAAGGAGAAGGATGAAAAATACAAATGTCAGTTAGTCAACCAAGTTGTTGAGCAAATTTCTCTCAGACCTTATGGAAGTGCTTATTTCAGAGAAAAGAAAATAGTGTTAGGTGATCAATTTAACTACTACCCCGTTCCATATGAGTTGTTCGTGCTATGTATGCGTATGCATACCATAATTTATCAAAAAGGAGCAATAGGAGATTCGTCTTATTATTTTGCAAAAATCATAAACAAGGCAATGTCTGCATTAACTCTTTTAGAAGATAATTTTTTGAGTACTGCATATTTACCATGTCGAACAGCACTTGAGGTATATCTTAAACTTCTTGTTTTGCGAAATTTCCCTGAATTGTTTGAAGAAGATAAAAAGTTTTCGTATTATGAAACAATTCAAACTTGCTGTGAGCAAGAATTTCCCGAAGAGTTTAATCAGTTGTTTGTGGGCAGAAAAAACAAAAAAGAAAAAAATAAAATTGAATATTTGCACTATGGATTCGTTGATAAAATTCCCGATTATCATGGTATTGTAAAACAAAAGCCATATTCTTTTAATGGCCTTTTGAAGTATCTAAAAGCAATTTCGTCAAGTGATATTTATGATGTGTTCGACACAATTGAAACACTGCATAAAATGTGTCATGGCTATGTACATGGAGGGATTAGCGAATCAAAATATCCATTACTTCATTATTTTGAAATAACATTGATGTTAAACTTTGTTGTTCCTACGACTTATATGATGCTTTGCGAAGATTATAATGAAGAAACAACTATATCTGGAATTGATGTTCTGGATAAAATTCAATCAGATTCTCAACTTTTGGTTAGCCAATACGATAAACGAAGCACGGAAAATTTCGAAATTAGAAATTGATAGGTTCAATAGTTTTGAATTTCAAAATAATATTTTCATGCCACTCCGATTTCTGCGTATTCTTAAACGCCTTATACTCCTTTGCGGTGCAAGCGTTATCGCTTGGTGCTTCGCACCATGCTCGCATTCTGCGAGCCACCGCGGAGCAATCTGCGCTCACTCGCTCACAAGCAAGCTTGCAGCCTCGTTTCGCTTGATTATCTGGTGGCGAGGTAGTTAATGATGCTCTGCTTTGAGATGTAGTACTTGCCCATTATGGCGACTGCGTATATGTATTTTCTCTGCACGTACCGAAGGATTGTTCTTCGGTGATAGCCTGTCAGCTCGGCGACCTCGTCCACGGTGAGCGTATCGGGTACGGCAGAAAGAAGATTCTCGAGCATTTCTTTGAACCGCGCTCTCTCCTTGCCACGGAGCTTATAATTCGTATCATCAAAATAACCCCCACAGTCCGAGCCCTGCGACTCGGTTCTGCGAGGGTTATTTGTCTTTTTGGCGTTGAAAATACCGACGGGGATTTCTTTCCGCTTCTCTCGTTCGCTCTTTGTCATGTAGGCGAGAACATCCTCCTTTCTGACAGAATATTTGTGCGTAGGCGTGTTACGGATTTCGCACGGAATGATTCCGTTTTGCAGCATCCACGCCGCCTTGCGCTTGCTGATGTGGAGCATCTTGTAAAGCTGCTCCAAGGAGATGATCTCGCCTTTCATTGTTTAATCCTCGCTTTCGGAATTGATACTCAGTACATTGACATCACCTCCTACTATTCCAAAGGAAAATTCAAGCTCGTTGAGCAAAACTTTTTTAACACCTCCTACTTTCTATGGCAATTTTTAAGGCGTTTGCACACCCTTGATTTGAAATTTTTTATCACCTCCTTCACCTATGTAAAGGAAGTTTTTTGCACAACTGACCACCCTCGCAATAAAAATCTCACAAACTTTTTTCAACACCCCTCACTTGGTAGAGAGTGAGAACGCCATTTTCCTGACGGTCTGAAAGAAAAAATTAAAATTACCCCCTCAATTGGTAGAGAGCGAGAACCTTCAAAAGTACGGAGCCAATAACGATACCGATGATCGCACCTGCGCCGAGCGTACCGTCGTTGCTTTCAGTAATTACATATCCGCAAACGTCGCAAGAGCCATTGGCATTGGAATCAATATGTGCGCCCTTATACTGCTTTGCGCCGCAAGCACATTCCTTGTAATGCTCATCGGCGGTCTGCTTCCAATCCTCACTATAGCTATGAGTATGGTTGGGATCGTTTTCTTCGGGGGTGGTATCGGGAGCAGTAGCGGAAATATCTTCCCAGATAGCATAAAGGATAGTATCCTTATG
>SVQL01000003.1 GCA_015065365.1 Oscillospiraceae bacterium
CGTGGTCAACGAGCATGGAGTTATGATAGTCGATACCTTTACGGGACGTCTTATGCCCGGAAGAAGATATTCAAACGGTTTGCATCAGGCGATCGAAGCTAAGGAAGGCGTTAAGATAGAGAAAGAGAATAAGACTCTTGCAACTATTACGTTCCAGAACTATTTCAGAATGTATTCAAAGCTCTCGGGTATGACGGGAACTGCTCTTACTGAGGAAACAGAGTTCCGTGAAATATATCAGCTTGATGTTATCGAGATACCTACCAACAGACCTATGATCAGGGACGACCACAACGACGTGGTCTATAAGACTGTCAACGGAAAATACGATGCGGTAGTCAGGCAGATAATCGAATGTCACGAAAAGGGACAGCCCGTGCTTGTCGGTACGGTTTCCATAGATAAGTCAGAGGAGCTTTCGCGCAGACTTAAGCGCGAGGGAATAAAGCATACCGTTCTCAACGCTAAATACCATGATAAAGAAGCAGAAATAATTGCTCAGGCAGGAAAGCTCGGTGCAGTTACGATTTCTACCAACATGGCAGGACGCGGAACCGATATTATGCTTGGCGGTAACCCTGAATACATGGCGAAGAAAGAAATGCGTAAGCTGGAAATAGACGAGGAGCTTATCGCTATGGCAACGGGAACTGCTGAAATAGACGACGAGGACGTAAAGAACGCAAGAGCCGTCTACCATGACCTTTACGAGCGCTTCAAGGAAGAAATAGCTCCCGAGGCGCAGGCTGTTAAGGACGCAGGCGGACTCTTTATTCTCGGTACTGAAAGACACGAAAGCCGCCGTATAGACAACCAGCTTCGCGGACGTTCGGGACGACAGGGAGACCCCGGTGAGTCACGCTTCTTCCTCTCACTGGAGGACGATCTTATGCGTCTGTTTGGTTCTGAGAGAGTTCTCGATATGGTTGAAAGACTCGGACTTCCCGAGGATGCGCCTATCGATGCGAAGATACTTTCGGGCAGAATAGAGTTTGCGCAAAAGAAGATAGAGGATCAGAACTTTAAGCGCCGTAAGTACGTTCTTACCTACGACGACGTAATGAATCAGCAGAGAAATCTAATTTATAAGCAAAGATATGACGTTCTTAACGGTGAGGATATAAGCGATACTATACGCAAGATGATAATCGGAACTGTCAGCGATACGGTAGATACGTATTTACAGGGCGACGAGCCGATGCATTGGGATCTCTTGGGGCTTAAGAACGTTTACATCGGTCTGCTTACGACTCCGGAGGATTTTGATTATTCCGAGAGCGAGCTTAAGCACCTAAAGAAGAACGATATTGTTGATATGCTTTGTAATAGAGCAATCAAGGTTTACGAGGACAAAGCAACGGTTATCGGCGAGGAGCGCTTCAGGGAAATTGAACGCGCAGTATTGCTTCAGAATGTTGATAGGAACTGGATGGAGCATATCGACGCTATGGATGACCTTAAGGACAGCATCAGACTTCAGTCGTACGCGCAAAGAGATCCCGTAAACGAATACAGACTCCAGGGTGCGGATATGTTTGACGCAATGGTAGCAGATATACGTGACAGAACCTCAAGAATGATTCTTTCCGTAACGGTAAAGACTCCCGAGGTTAAGAGAGTACAGCTTGCCAAGCCGCTCAATGAGGGATTTGAGGGCGACGGAGAAAAGAAAATAAAGAAGGTTACGGTTGTAAAGAAGGCTGCAGAGAGCGTAGGCAGAAATGATCTCTGTCCTTGCGGATCCGGTAAAAAATATAAAAAGTGTTGCGGAGCGCCTTCAAACGCACAAAATTGATAAATTACAAAAGCCAGCCGCATTGTTAAAGCAAATAATGCGGCTGGCGGATTTAAAGGTGAAAAAATGGGATTTGGATTACTGTTTATTGGGTATTTTGTTGCTACGCTTATGTCAATAAATATGATTGGTCCGTTTATACGCGTTATTGGGTATGGAATTGTATGCATCGCCACAGCAAAACTCAGCAATTACAATCGGTATTTCAGACTCGTACAAATAGCATCTGTGATTATGATTTTAGTATCGCTGCTGCTTTCTGTATCTACGGTGACTGATTTTCTTTATAATGAGCTTTTGATCAGTAAAAATATATTCGACTCACTTTATAAGGCAGTGATCGGGCACGTTGAATCCGTATTATCCTTTTTGTTCGGTACGGTGATGCTTTACGCAATAAGAAGTATAGCAGTTGAAACGGAAGACAGTAAAATCGCAATAAATTCAATACGAAATTTTGTATTTATGTGCATATATATGGCTTTGTATATTGTCACGTGCTTACCGTTTACCTATACGAATTACTTTGGAATACCTACGTTACTCGCGCAATTTACTTACATAATACTTAATCTGATTTTACTGTTTATGTGCTATACGAGAATTTGCGATGAGAGTGATGTTGACATGAAGCGTAAGCCGTCTCGTTTTGCTTTTGTTAACAAAATGCGTGCAGAGCTCGATAAAAGAGAACAGCAAGCACTTGAAAGTCAAGCTCAGTACAATGAGGAAAAAAGGCGAAAAAAAGAAGCTCGAAAAAAGAAGAAAAAATAAGGAGCAAATATGAAAAATCAAAGCAAAATAAATTTTTTGCCAATAGGACTGTCGTTAATATTTTTATTTAATCCCAATATTGCGGTTATTGACCTCTTTCCGGATTTTTTAGGATATATTTTTCTTTCGCTGGCAATAGTTAAGTTAGCCGATATAAATGAATCGGTCGCAGAGGCGGCATCAATATTCAATAAAATGATACTCGTTGATGCAGCAAAGCTTTTTGCAATCGTTTGGATATTTTGGATATCTCCTCCTTCGGAGGAAAATTCCGCCGTGCTTTTATGGTCGTTTATATTCGGAGTTTTGGAAATGGTATTCATTATTCCTGCATTTATAAAATTGTATAAGGGATTTGCAGAGCTTGGATATTTTCACGACAATTATTCAATACTTGGGGCAAGGAACAGAAAAAACAGTAAGATATCAAGAAGAAATTACACAGAAAAAATACGCTCCTTCACAATTTTTTTCATAGTTGTAAAAGCGACGTTGTCATTTTTACCTGAACTTATTACTATAAGCTTTTCGGAATATCTTGAATCACACGGTAACGGAATACTCTATGTTCTTCGTATGTTTTCGTTTATTCCCGTTTTTATTGTTGGACTCATATGGATAATTAAAATAATTGTATACTTTGGCAGAATAACTAAAGATACTAAGTTGATAAATTCGCTTTCGGCAGCTTATAGAGAAAAAGTGTTACCGCAGAAGGGAATTTTTATAAAAAGAAACGTAAAAATTTCTTTTGTGATATTATTGGTTGCAGTTGTTTTATCCTTTGACTTCAGAGTACAAAACATTAATATCTTTCCGGACATTCTTTCGGCATTGCTTCTACTCGTATTCTTTTTATTTATTCGCAGAAAAACAAAGATAAATCTTATTGTACCGATAATACTGTCAGTGTTCGGTGTTATCAGCGGTCTTGTATCTATGATTTTCGAAATAAGGTTTTTCGAAGAATATACTTGGGATAGTATTTACAGAACAGTACCGGCAATGAATGCGTATACTTTAATGTGTATAACGTCAATTACCAATTGTCTCGTATTTGCCGCAATATTTGTGTTCGTGCTTAGGGCTCTAAATTCAACAGTAACAGAGCACACGGGTATTATAGCTTCAAATAGCTCTGTGAATGAAGCGGCACGTAAAAGCATTAACAAATCGATCCACGCTGAGCTACGGCGGACGCTAATAATTGATGCGTGCGTTATGCTTGTGTATACCGCTACTGATATTCTTTACGTACTACTTGCAAAGAATTTTGGAGCTATGATGCTTATAAATGTGATCGGAGCTGCAGCATTTTTTGCTATGCTTATTAAAACCTATTTTGACCTTTACGAGGCAGTAATCTCAAGATACGCACTGGAATAATATTACATCAAAATCAACGCATATTTGTTAATACAAAAGCAAATACTTTTAACGTGCGAGAAAGAAATTCCGCACACCTTTGGTAAGTGCATTTAGATTGACTGCAAACGCCTCCTTTTTCCAATAGCGAACGGTGCCGATTCCGTCAATGAGGGTATCTTCGTTGATTGATGCATTTGGAGGGTAGAATGCGTAAAAAGGATGTTAAACAAAAGCACGACCAAAACAAATCGATCGATAATGAGTTCAGATGCGATAATATTTTCAAAACTTCCCAAGAACAGCCATATCTCGATTCGACAATGGCAGGCAAATGGGGAAGAGGTAAAGACGATTCGCCCGTAAATCCGGACGAATATCCAGAAAATAATAATCCGCTGCCTTATTAAATTTCGATCGTATCGCCCGCCGAATTTCGGCGGGCGATGTGTTTTATATAAAAGAAAAACAGCCCTCAAACGAGGGCTGTCTGGTGCCGGTGGTCGGGGTCGAACCGACACGGTATCGCTACCACTGGATTTTGAGTCCAGCACGTCTGCCAATTCCATCACACCGGCAAGTTATCAACGACAAGTATTATACCATAAAACATAATTAAAAGTCAATAGGTTTATCAAAATTATTTTTTAGAAAGTTTTTTTGTTTTCTTTACATAATATTGTTTTTTTTAAACCGTTATAAATATGTTTGACTTTTAGCATGATTAGTGTTATAATATTTTTGTTAGTATATATACTTGGAAAGGATACTAAAATGTATAGCTATTGGAAAAGAACGTGGGCGGAAATAAACCTTGATAATCTTTTACATAATTTCAATACATTGAAAGCAAATTTACCCCCTGATACCGCTACTTGTTGTGTTATAAAGGCAAATGCCTACGGTCATTACGCGCCCACACTTGCAAAAGTACTTGAACGCGAAGGTACAGATTCCTTTGCTGTTTCAAATATCGAAGAAGCATTACAGCTTAGAGAGGTAGGGATAACCAAACCGATACTTATTTTGGGCTACACACCAACAGAATGCGCTTGTTTGTTGGCAAAAAAAGGCATATCGCAGTGCATTTATTCTTACGATTATGCTATGGAATTAGCTGAATTTGCAGCCGCTTCCGGCGTTCGTGTAAGAGTACATGTAAAAATAGATACGGGAATGGGCAGAATCGGTTTTAACTGTGTTGACGGAATTGATAATTCGCTTGAGGAGATTTTAAAGTTAAGTAGACTTGATTCGTTTGAATATGAGGGAATTTTTACTCATTTTGCCGTTGCTGATATGGGCGAGTCGGGAAAAAACTTTACAGAGGCACAATATAAAAGATTTATATACGTAACAGAGGCATTAAAGGAAAAGGGAATTACTTTTAAATACACGCACTGCGCAAATAGCGCAGCGGTTATTGACTACCCTACGATTGGCATGAATATGGCTCGATTTGGGATAGCATTGTACGGTCTGGCTCCGTCTGAGCAATTAATAAACCAACCTTTACTCAAGCCCGTAATGTCATTGAAAACGGTCGTTTCGCACGTAAAATTTATCGAGGCAGGCGCGACTGTGAGTTACGGATGCGAGTTCGTTGCCCAAAAGCGCACTAAAGTTGCAACTGTACCCATGGGATACGCAGACGGATTTTGGCGAGCGAATAAGAAAATGTCACTTACTCTAAACGGTGTAAAAGTGCCGATAATCGGAAGAATATGTATGGATCAGCTAATGCTTGATGTAAGTGACTTGGAAAACGTGCGAGTCGGGGACGAGGTTACGGTTTTCGGATACGGCGAGGGAGTAAACACAGCTGACGATTTTGCAACTGCAAACAGTACTATTAATTACGAAATAGTATGCTCGGTTGGAAAGCGAGTACCGAGAGTATTCATTGAAAACGGCGAGGTTATCGGAGTACATTTGGGAGTCCTTGATACCGTTATAAATTAAATTGGACAAAAAACACCGCTTTGGTTAAAGAAAAACCGAAGCGGTGTTTTTGTGCTATTCCGTAAAAATATCTAATTGATTTGCGTTTTGATTGACTTTTTGAGAGTGAGGGGGATTGTAGGTGAGTCCGAGATGCTCATATGCAAGACGTGTTACGCAACGTCCGCGGGGAGTACGGCTCATATATCCGATTTGAAGAAGATACGGCTCATATACGTCCTCAAGAGTAATAGCTTCCTCGCCCACAGTTGCTGCAAGAGTATCAAGACCTACCGGACCGCCATCATAGAACTTGATAATTGTTTCAAGCATTTTTCTGTCTGTATTATCTAGTCCAAGTTGGTCGATTTCGAGCTTTTGTAACGCGTAGTTAGCGATACTACTGTCAATTTGCGACGAGCCGCGAACCTGCGCAAAATCGCGAACTCTTTTTAAAAGTCTGTTGGCAATACGGGGAGTTCCTCGAGATCTTGATGCGATTTCATAAGCTCCGTCATCAGTTATTGGTAATCCGAGGATTCCGGCGCTGCGCTTGACGATTGTCGTAAGCTCCTCCGGAGAATATAGCTCCAGCTTTAGCATGACTCCAAAACGATCGCGCAAAGGAGTGGTTAGTTGACCTGCGCGTGTAGTAGCTCCGATCAGCGTGAACCGCGGCAAGTCAATTCGTATGCTTCTTGCAGCAGGTCCCTTGCCTATAATTATGTCCAATGCATTATCTTCCATTGCAGGATAAAGTATTTCTTCTACCGAGCGTGAAAGACGGTGAATCTCGTCAATAAAAAGCACGTCTCCCTCGGAAAGATTTGTAAGCAACGCCGCAAGATCTCCTTGCTTTTCAATCGCGGGCCCTGAAGTAATGCGGATGTTAACTCCCATTTCGTTAGCTATAATATTTGAAAGCGTAGTCTTACCAAGACCGGGAGGGCCGTAAAGAAGCACGTGGTCAAGATTCTCGCCACGTAGTTTTGCGGCTTCTATGTATATCTTTAGATTTTCTTTTGCCTTCTCCTGCCCTATATAATCATCAAGTGTTTTCGGGCGCAGTGAAACTTCCGAATCATTATCTTCTCCTAAAGACGCGGTACTCATTATTCTATTTTCAAAATCGTATTCCTGTGAAAAATCCATATGTTTTACCTCGAAAGCTTAATTTGATTATCTCATCAGCTTTTTAAGCGCGAGCTTTATTATTTCATCCAATTCAAGTGAATTCAAATCTATGCCGCGCAAAGCGGAGAGTGCTTCGTTTTTAGAATATCCAAGAACTGCCAACGCATCCTGCGCATCAGATAATTTAGAACCGGATGCTACGCTTACAGCAGTGGTATCGGACTCATCGAAATCGTCAATAACTGTATTCTTCAGCTTATCCTTAAGTTCAAGAATAATTCTTGCCGCAGTTTTAGGGCCAATTCCGTTTGATTGTGCAATAGCCTTTTTATCATCAGTGCATATAGCCACAGCAAGCTTGGCGGGAGAAAGTTGAGAGAGAACTGATATTGCCGCTTTAGGGCCAACACCCGATACGGTAATCAACATTTTAAAGGCTGACAGTTCCTCTTGTGAAATAAATCCAAAGAGCTCAACGTCATCCTCACGTACCGCCATATAGCTATATAACCTTACCATAGGCATTTCCGTAACACTTCTATGAGGAGGCATAGCAGAATAGGTATTTTGTGAAATTGTCATTTTGTATCCGACACCGCCTGCATCAATTACCGCAAAAGCAGGTTCAAGTGCCGCAAGCTTTCCGCTGATGTAATAAAACATTAGTTTTCTCCGTTTTCTTCTTTATTTTCTTGATTTTCTTTCTTTTGTAATTCACATACTTTTTCAATGTCCGATTTCAACAAGTACTCCTCGTCAAAGTCCTCTAAAACCCACGGTGTATCGCTTATCTTTAACTGCTTATTAGCGAAAACTGTTCGTTTAAGAACGTAATCGGTACAACACATTATGGCAAAAGTGCATATTCCAATAATTGAAAGAGCAGCACCTAATATATAAATTTTCGGCATATATCTGAATTCAACACTATGCTCACCCACCTTCTCTATATCGAAGGCAATAAGCGCATCAAGCGTCTGGTAGGTTTCGACCTGCTTTCCGTCAACGTATACGTTCCATCCCTCGTCGTATGCGATGGTGGAAAGTATCATTGTATTTGCCTTATCGGTTTTGATCGTTCCCGTAAGATGATCTTCTTTGTAATTCTCGTCGATTATAAACTGTGAATTGTCCAGAAGGTCAGCAAAGCTTTCCTCAAAAACGGTGCGGTCAAGATACCAGATATAATCACAAGCTCCTTTCAGTACAAGAGAGTCTTCCTTGAATTCTATTTTTACCGTTACGCTTTCGCCTTTCTCAAACCAGCCTAGAGAGAAAATATGCTTTGTGTTGCTTCCAAGATAATTTCCAAGGCTCGATCCGTTTACGTAAAGTGTACAGTCCTTAGTCTTTTCCGTTGGCGTATAGAAAAAATATTCTGCCGCTGTATCGGCGACAAAGGAATAGGTTACGGTAGCCTTTTCTGTTTCATTAAATGGCTCGTACGTAGTTCTGAAATAGTTTGATATTTTATCACAACCCATGTAAGAATCGGAATAATTATTTACGGGCTTGAATATTTCGGGCGTATCATTTGTACCTTGCATTGCACCCACTAAAGCGTTCAGCTTTTCAAAGTAGGTTGAATGGTCGTCAAAGCTATAGTCATTTAAATCAGAAGAAACCTCGTACGCAATTGAAAGAGCATACGGATTTTTGTATACATCATATTTTTCGCTTGTAAACGTGTTTTCGATCTTGTTGAAATAATTTACAAGCCTGTCGGATTCCTTTGAATCGATTATATATTTAATGCCTAGAAGAGAATCGTTTACGGGCGTACCGCCGTTGTACTGAGAAAGATGCGACCTCGACGTGTATCCCATATTTGACAAAAATTTAATGGCAGATGCATTTAGAGTTGAGGTGGAGTTAGAAAGACCTCTGAGTCCTAATGCCATATTGTCGTTATACTTTCTGTGGATCTTCTTTTCTGCGCGATAGAAGGATGAGTCATATTCCTTTAATTCTTTTACTACGGGACGAAGGTCACCGATAAAATTATTGTATCCGCTATAGCTTGAATATACAACGTCGGAATCAAATTGAACTACCATAGTAAGAGAATTGCAAAACACCTCTATGCATACGAGTGCAGCAAGTATAGCAACGATTCCTTCTCGCTTTTTGCGATTTCTCGTACGGATAATAAGACAAATTATTGCGAACAGTGCAATAGTAATAGCAACCGTAAACCAAACGGTAAAAATTGGGCTGAGCTTCTCGTTTGAAACAACATACGTTTCAAAATCAAGCTTTTCACTGACGCAAACAAAGAGTACTATAAACGCGCATATTGCGAGAATGAACTTTTCGTTTACACGTCTTAAATTTCCAAATCCCTTATAACCGACAACGAGCAATATAAAGCAGAACATAAAGCTATAACGGTGATTAAGCCAGTTTGGATTTTGAAATCCGTGCCATACAAGGTCAAGCGGGGAAATAAAGCAGAGGACAAAAAATGCAAGGAGCGCAAGAGTTGCTATCTTCTCTCTTGATTTTATATTTTTTGTCATGAAATAAACGGGAGCGAGTATTACGGAAAGCATTCCGCAATAAATAAAAGGAAGCCCCTCGGGACGAACGGTATCATAGCTTCCGGGAAGGAATTTCGTGAAGAAATCCAACAAATTGAATTTAGCCTTAAGTGATATGTTTGGAGAAGAAAAATCATTCTTACCAAAGCTTAAGGAATAGTATGCCGCAAGTATAATAAATGCTGCAATAGCAGCGGCAAGCACGGCAAAAAACGCAAACCTCAAGAAAGACTTAAGGGTGTGACACTTCTCATTATGAGGATTACATATATCACTATCGTGTGCAAGAAGATAATAGAAGAAATATACAAGGCAGTAAATACATATCATGTAGCCGATATAGTAATTACTCATCATAGAAATTGCCAAGGAGACAACGAAAAGCTTATATTTGCGGTGCTTTATAAGCTGCTCAATTGAGTAGGTAACAATCGGTAACCAGAATATGGAATCTATCCACATAATGTTGTTTTGATGAACTACCGCAAACGAACAGAGGGCGTACATTACCGAAAAAGCAACAACCATTATCTTATTTGGATTTGCCGAATGCCTATGAAGATAAAAACCGAAGGTTAAACCGCATAAACCTGTTTTTATAAGAATAATCGTCAGCAGTGCTTCAAGTATTCTACTTGCCGGAAAAAGCGCTACGAGATATGAAAGAGGACTCGCAAGATAATACGCATACATTCCCATATACTCGCCGCCGAGTGCACGGAAAAATGTATATAAAAAGCTACCGTCACCGTAAATTGCATTACGTAATGATTCGTAAAAATATACGTATTGTCCGTTCAGATCAAGAACGAGAACGGAGCCGTTACCGAAAGGATGTATACCCATGGAAAGGTATACAAGATACATGAGTGTAACCGGAACTAAAAAACAAAACCAAAGATATGCAGAGTTGGATAGTGAGATTTTATTTTGCATTATCTTCAGTGTAGAAGCAAATCCGCGAGAGTCTTTTTCGGGTAAAAGCTCAGATGAAGAATTATTCATTTTTCTCTCCTCCCGAAATAAATCTCTTAGTTGCTTTTTCAAGCTTAATTCTATCAATGGTCATATCGTGATCGCAGCCAAGACACAAAATGCGCATTTCTCCGCCAACACGCAAAATTTTAAATTGTTTATTCCCGCAAGGGTGAGGCTTTTTTAATTCAATTACATCACCCACTTCAAATTTTAAAAATTGCATACTACCACCAAAACAGAATATATATATTATTATTTTATCATAATATTATTATTTTGTAAATACTATTCAAAATTTTTACAAATTGATAAATTCTGTTTGACTTAATGAGATATATGTGTTATAATAAAAAATGGATTATTGTGGAGGTGTGCTGATGATCATACTTGGTATTGACCCCGGGCTTGCCATTGTTGGTTGGGGCGTGGTAGAATATAAAGCTTCGCATTTCAAGGTTTTGGGGTATGGGGCTATTGAAACTCCTGCGGGTACTCCCACCGAGGAACGCCTATCCATGATATTCGACGGGATACGTCAGCTCATAGAAACCTATCGTCCTGAGCACGTTGCTGTGGAGGAGCTTTTCTTTAACACGAATATAACCACTGGTATTCGGGTAGCAGAGGCGCGCGGTGTCATAATTATGTGCGCCCATAAGCTTGGTGTTAAGGTTTATGAATACACTCCGTTGCAGGTAAAACAATCTGTCGTAGGCTTTGGTAGAGCGGAAAAGAAGCAGGTGATAGCAATGGTTACAATGCTGCTTGGACTAAATAAGCCACCAAAACCTGATGACACGGCAGACGCGTTGGCGATAGCAATATGTCATGCCCATTCGGGAGCATCAAGACTTGCTGGATATTATAACTTAAAATGAGTGTGAAACTTGGAGGAAATATGTGGGTAGCAGATAATTGGAAGGACTACGAGCTCTTGGACGCATCTGACGGTGAGCGCCTTGAGCGTTGGGGCAGCTTTATTTTAAAGCGTCCCGATCCTCAGATAATTTGGAAAAACAGCGCCATACATAAAAAATGGAATACTGCTGATGCAATATATACACGTTCTGCAAAGGGCGGCGGTGAATGGACAAAAAACAATCTCCCCGAGCAGTGGACGATTTCTTACGGCAATCTTAAATTTAATCTTAAGCCTATGGGCTTTAAGCATACCGGACTTTTTCCCGAGCAAGCTGTAAATTGGGATTGGTTTTCTTCGCTTATACGTAGCGCAAACAGACCTATAAAGGTGCTTAATCTTTTTGCTTATACAGGTGGAGCGACGCTTGCGGCAGCTGCTGCCGGGGCATCTGTCGTACACGTTGATGCGTCTAAGGGAATGGTTGCGCAGGCTAAGCTTAATGCAAAGATTTCGGGACTTGAGGACGCGCCTATCCGTTACATAGTTGACGATTGCAAGAAGTTTGTTGAGCGCGAAATCAGACGAGGAAACAAATATGATGCCATAATTATGGACCCTCCGTCATACGGCAGAGGTCCATCAGGCGAAATATGGAAAATAGAAGACAGTGTTCACGAGCTTGTTTCTCTTACTGCAAAAATTCTTTCAGAAGATCCTTTGTTCTTCTTGATAAACTCATATACGACAGGGCTTTCACCTGCCGCGATGCAGTACATAATGGGACTCACCGTTGCCTCAAAGCATGGGGGGATTATTGAGTCGGGAGAGCTCGGATTAAAGGTTACCGCAACCGAACTCTGTGTTCCTTGCGGTGCAAGCGCAAGATGGTATTCAAAAAAATAAACTAAAAAGAGGACTGTTAATGAATCCGTTTATAAAGGTAAAAGGCCTTACCTACTGTTACGATGACAACGATAACGGAAAGGGTTGTACCCAGCCTACACTCAAAAATCTCGATCTTGAAATAAACGAGGGAGAGTTTGTGGCTGTTCTTGGCCATAATGGCTCGGGGAAATCGACGTTTGCCAAGCTTCTGAATATGATTCTCGTTCCAACTTCGGGAGAGATATACGTTGACGGTAAAAACGTAAGCGACCCTAATATGACTGACGACGAGGTGCTTGCGCTCAGAAAGAACGTAGGAATGGTATTTCAGAATCCGGACAATCAGCTTGTAGCTACCATAGTAGAGGATGATGTTGCGTTCGGACCTGAAAATCTCGGTATTTCGAGTCAAGAGATACGTCAGCGTGTCGATAATGCATTGAAGGACGTTGGAATGCTTGAATATTCACAGCATGAGCCTCACAGGCTCTCGGGCGGACAAAAACAACGAGTAGCGATTGCAGGCGTAATTGCTATGATGCCAAGATGCATAATTTTTGACGAATCCACCGCTATGCTTGATCCAATGGGGCGCAAAGAGGTTATGAATACAATAATTCGCCTCAATAAAGAAAAGAAAATTACCGTTATTATGATAACGCACTATATGGAAGAAGCTGCTATGGCAGACAGAATAGTAGTTATCAACGATGGAAATCTTGTAATTGACGGAACGCCTAATCAGATTTTTGAACGCTACGACGTCCTTAAATCATGCGGCCTTAATGTCCCTCAATGCACTGAGCTCGTACACCGTTTGCGCAGTGAAGGCTTCACAATTGAAGGCGATTGCGTTACAGTAGAGCAATGTGCAGACACATTAGTGGCATTCTTGACAAAGGAAGAGAGAAATGTCTAAAATTGTACTTGAAAACGTAAGCTTTTATCACGGCAAGGGTACACCTTACCAGATACAAGCCCTAAAAAATGTAAATCTTAATATTCCCGAAGGTTGTATAACCGGAATTATTGGACACACAGGCTCCGGAAAGTCAACATTGGTTCAAATGTTTAACGGACTTCTTGCTCCGCACGAAGGGCGAGTTCTTATTGACGGTAATGATATTTGGAGCAACAAAAAGAAAATCCGTGACGTGAGATTCAAGGTTGGACTTGTTATGCAATATCCGGAATATCAGCTTTTTGAAGAAACCGTATATAAAGATATAGCCTTTGGACCATCCAATATGGGGCTCGACGAAAACGACGTTAAGTACAGAGTCCTTGAAGCCGCAGATTTTGTTGGAATAGATAGAGAGCTTCTCGACAAATCTCCCTTTGATCTTTCAGGGGGGCAAAAGAGAAGAGTGGCTATTGCCGGTATAATTGCTATGCGTCCTGAGGTTCTCGTTTTGGATGAGCCCGCCGCAGGTCTTGACCCTCGTGGACGCGATGCTATATTTGCTAATATAGCAGATTACCAAAAAAAAAGCAAAAGTACTGTAGTAATAGTCAGCCACAGTATGGAGGACATGGCAAAGCTATGTGACAATCTCGTGGTTATGTCCGGTGGTGAAATTCTCATGACGGGCGACAGGGGTACGGTTTTTGCGCAAGCGGACATGCTTACAGACGTAGGACTTGGTGTTCCTCAGATCACTCGTCTTATGAATCTCATTAAAGCTCGCGGAATAGATGTAAGTGACGGAATTTTCACCGTTGACATGGCGTTTGATTTTTTGAAAAAATATATAAGGGAAAACGGTAACTAAAAAATGAAAGGTATTGCTCTTGGGCAGTATTATCCCGCCAATTCGTTTTTGCATAAAACAGATCCGAGAATAAAAATAATTCTATCGATTTTATTTATTATATGTTCTTTCATATGTAAAAACGTATTCAGCTTTGCGCTTTTGGCACTTGGGTCAATTGCTTTGATAATAATAGGAAAAATCCCATTGAGGATAGTATTCAAGGGACTTAAACCAATTTTAATAGTCTTAATTATAACTTCGCTATTCAATATTCTTTGGACTGCCGGAGAAACAAGCTTACTTAGTTGGTGGATCTTTGATATTTATCTTGAGGGTATATACGCTGCCGTGTTTATGGTGGTTAGAATCACCTCGTTGGTTATAGGAACTACGATGTTTCTTACCTATACTACAACTCCGATAGCTCTTACAGATGCTATTGAGGATCTTTTGTCACCTTTGAAAAAGCTTCGAGTTCCTGTTCATGAATTTGCAATGATGATGACTATTGCATTGCGATTTATCCCTACTCTGGTCGAAGAAACTGATAAGATAATGACCGCGCAGAAGGCAAGAGGCATTGACTTCTCAAGCGGAAGTCTTATCAAGCGCGCAAAGGCGCTTATACCGATACTTATACCTTTATTTGTGTCGGCATTCAATCGAGCATCTGATCTTGCAACCGCAATGGAATGCAGATGCTATCACGGCGGAGAAGGAAGAACGAGAATGAAGGTCAGATATCTGAAGTTTTCTGATTTTATTCCGCTTATTATTATGGTTGCTTTTTCAGCCGGATTAGTTACGTTTAATATTCTCGGTTGGATATATACTATGTGACGTATAAGGAGCAAATTAATATGAAAATATTGCTCGATATTTCTTTTCTTGGAACTTTATATCGAGGATATCAGGTTCAGCCAAATGCAAAAACGGTGCAAGGCGAGCTGACGAGGGCGGCAAAAGAATTGTTTGGGTTTGACTGTGATATTGTAGGATGTAGCCGTACGGATAGCGGAGTTCATGCAATGCATTTTATGGCGACAATAAATCAAAAAGGAAGCGATGGAATAGTCACTGCGATTGCTTTAGAAAAAATTCCTTCCGCGCTTAATTTTTATCTTCCTACCGATATTACCGTAAATTCAGCTTTATGGGTTGGAGATAGCTTTCATCCAAGATATGACGTAAGGAACAAAGAATATATATACAAAATTTGGAACGGAAGAAACAGAAATCCTTTTTTGCAGGGAAGAAGTTGGCATTATCCTCGTAAAATAGATGATGCTGCGTTGCAAAAAATGAATCTTGCAGCTCAAAGATTTGTGGGAACGTATGATTTTTCGGCATATATGTCGGCAAATTCAAACGTAAAAAGCACCGTCAGAACCATATTCTCCGCTTGTGTTGAACGTGAGGGTGACGTTATTTCCTTTCGTATATGCGGAAGCGGATTTTTATACAACATGGTTCGTATCATGATGGGAACGTTGATAGCTGTATCGGAGAATAAAATTACTCCTGATGATATTGAAGCTATTACACAATCAAAAGACCGCAATCGTGCGGGAATTACTGCTCCCGCCGAGGGGTTGTATCTTAATAACGTTACATATTGATTTTGATTTTAATTTAATTCAAATTTTAATATTTTTGAAAGGGGTCGAAGTTCTGTGTTAGGTAAAAACAATAAAAACAAAAAAGAGCAATCAGCGAATTTTCGCTCAAAATTCGGCTTCTTGGGTAAGCTTGGTAACTATTTCAACCCCGAACCACAAAAGGAACGTGTTCTTCGTCACGAGGACTTTAATGCAGCAGGAGACGTGTTCTATGCATCTGTTTCCGCAGGATATAAGATTTCTCAAAGAATTATCGTAATAATTCTTATCGTGTTTTTGCTCTTTTCGCTTATAACGAATTTTAATCATATTACCTATGATAATTTCTTCTACATTTTGAAGGATTTCGTAGCCGCGGCGGACGTAGAATCTACCAATTACGAAACGCTTTCATATACGTCCAATCCAAGGAACTTTTTTGCACTATACAGAGGCGGCTTAACCGTAGCAAATCCATCAAAAATAACTGCGTTTACCGCCACGGGCAGACAGACCATAAATTCTTCCGTTCAATTTTCATCACCATGTATTAAAAGCTCGGATAGATATTTCGTTGTTTACGACATATCGGGTACGACGTTTGCCGTATATAATTCATTCGCAAGAATTTATAAAGAGGATTTAGAATATCCTGTTACTGGTGCTTGCTTTGCCCAAAACGGTAATATGGCTATTATGACAAGGGATATTGACCACAAATCCATAGTACACGTTTACAATGATAATTTTAAAAAGCTCTTTACTGTGCCTTCTTCAACAAAATATGCTTTTGATGTGTCAATGAACAGCGAAGCTGATAGGCTTGCTATAACCTATTTTGACATAGGCATGGGAATGGGAAGAATAACAGTTGACGTATATAATCTCTCGGGTAAGGAAGTCACCGATATTGTTATTGATGGTGAATACGTACTGTCAACGGGATTTATTTCGGAAAATATTTTTGCCGTTGTAACTGATAGAGCAGTTCATCTGTACGACAAGAATTTTGAAGATATAGATGATTACTACGATTACGGTGGCGGAACCGTTACGGGATATCGTGTAAACGAGTATGGAGTTGCCGTAGCTTATACCGTAAATTCTCAAAATATAGCTATTGCATTTGACAAATCCGGAAATATGTTATATAATGAAAATATTGACAGTAACATAAAAGACGTTGATATTTTTGGAGAATATATTTTCTTTAGAACAGATTCCGGAGTTGTGCGTATCAATACATCAAGCTTTGATGAACAGCAGCTGACATCGGGACAGGGCGATATGCTTATATACAGTGAAGATACCGCGTTAATTTGTGGAGATTCAAAAGCTGAATATTTAGTATTCGGAGAATGATTTTAAGTAAAGGAGGCAAAAAATGACTGTTAAAAAAAGAAATAAGCAACGTTTTAAAACGGTACTGTTTGTATTTGTATCATTGCTTTCTGTATTACACGGTCTTGATTTTGGCGACCTTTTGCTTCCCGATCTTATTGACATAGGTACTGAAATATTAAGTATAAGCTTTTCTGAAAAAATTTACAGCACGTTAGTCGCGGTTTTGGGGACAATTATATTATTGATATCTGTTTGCGTACTGTTAAAACGTGTTTTTAGAATAATAGACGGAAAATCTGACAAAAGAATCAAAAAAGCCCTGTTGCACAGAATCTGTACGGCACTCAGCGCATTCTTTGAAAAATTTACCGTTAAGTTTGTTTACAGAAAAGCTATACGTATTGTAAAAAAATATGTAATAGATTTAAAAGCCAAAGCAATCTTCGACAAGCAAATGAAAATGCCCAGACAACTGCTTGTCTTGCGATTCTCGCGAATTTTAATTTGATAAAAACCTCTTTAAGCAATTTTACAAATAAACTATTTGATTAGAGGTAAAAACAAAATGAAGTTAAAAAACATTCCAAATATTTTGTCAATTATCAGAATATTATTGGTTTTTGTATTCGTAATAATTCTTTTCGTATTTGATAATTTACCGCTTGCATTGCTTACGTTTTTAATCGCTGGACTTACGGATGTTGTTGACGGATATCTTGCACGAAGAAACAACTGGATAACAAATCTCGGCAAAATTCTTGATCCTGTTGCTGATAAACTGATGCAATGTACCGTACTTGTAAGCCTTTTGATTAAGGGAATAGTTCCGTGGTGGTTTGTAGTTCCTTTCTTTGTGAAGGAAATACTTACGCTTATACTTGGTGCGGTAGTTATTCGCCGCAGGAGCGTTAACGTAGTAAGCAAGTGGTACGGTAAATTTGCGGTTTGTCTGTTCTACGCAACCGTGGCGGTAGCTATTTTGTTCAATAATTTCCTTGTAAAGCATCCTCTTATTTATGTTTTAATATTCATTCCCGCAATTGTTTTTGCAATAGGTGCAATGATAGCTTATATCAAGCACTATGCATATCTAAAAAAAGAAGAGATAAACAAAAGCGGTATTATAGATAATATCCGAAAGGGCCAGTGACGCTATTGCGTACTGAATTGTAATTTGTAATGGTAATGTGTTCAAGATGCCACAAAAGAGTGGCGGTGGTTTTCGTAACCAAATTAGAAAATGGAAATAAAATAAACGATGGCTTGTGCTTAAGATGCGCCAAGGAACTGGGATTGCCGGTTGATAATATGCTTGGCAACGTAATGAATCAGTATGGAATATCTGCTGACGATCTTGAAGCTATGGAGGATAATCTCAATAACATGATGCCGGCTCCGTCAGATAATGATGACGTTGAGGAAGGTGGCGCTCCCGCTATTGACCTTCCTAAGCTTTTTGAGGATGCCGGACTTCCATCAAACACTCCCGAATTGCAGAATCGCACTAAAAAGAAAAACGGTGACGACAGCTCAAAGCAAAAGAAATATAAATTTCTTGATACCTATTGCCGCAATCTTACAAAGCGCGCAGCAGATGGAAAGCTTGACAGAATTATCGGCAGAGATAAGGAGCTAGACAGAGTTATACAGATTCTTTGCCGAAGACAGAAAAACAATCCTTGTCTTATAGGCGAGCCGGGAGTTGGAAAGACCGCAATAGCAGAGGCTCTTGCGCAAAGGATTGCTGACGGAAACGTTCCGTATAAGCTTAAAGAGAAGCAGATATATCTCGTTGATCTTACGGCACTTGTTGCAGGAACGCAATTCAGAGGTCAGTTTGAGTCAAGAATTCTCGGGCTTCTCTCTGAGGTTAAAACGGCAGGGAACGTAATTCTCGTTATTGACGAGGTGCATAACATCGTAGGAACAGGAGATGCCGAGGGAAGTGTAAATGCAGCAAATATTCTTAAACCAGCACTTTCTAGGGGCGAGGTTCGCATTATAGGCGCAACCACACTTAACGAATACCGCAAATATATTGAAAAGGATACCGCGCTCGAAAGGAGATTTCAGCCTGTAACCGTAAACGAGCCTTCAATAGATGAAACAATCGAAATGCTTGAAGAAATAAAGCATTATTACGAGGAATTTCATTCTATAAAGATACCGGATGGGGTAGTTCGTCGAGCTGTAATTATGTCTGAAAGATATATAATGGACAGATATTTACCCGATAAAGCAATAGATTTGCTTGACGAAGCAGCGTCAAAGCTTTCTCTTACAAGCTCGGTGTTGAACGAAGCTCAGGAAATTAGAGAAAAGCTCCTTACATTTAAGGAGCAGCGTGAGAACCTCGAATCACAGACTCCCGCTGATGAGAATGCCTCCCGCCGTTGCTATGAAGAGATTGCTGAAATCAAGGCTAAGGAAATACAGCTTTCAGCAAAGCTTCGTGAAATTGAGCCTTCATGTGAGCAGGTGGTTCTTTCAGAGCAGGATATTGCAAACGTAATCGAGCTTTGGACAGGGATTCCTGCAGTTGATATATCTAAGAATGAGTTTGAGCAGATAGATAATCTGGAAAACAGACTTAAGAGTCGAATTATAGGTCAGGATACCGCCGTTGAAGCAGTTGCAAGGGCAATCAAGCGTAACAGAGCGGGAATTTCCTATAAGAGAAAGCCAGTATCCTTTATATTTGCCGGTCCTACCGGCGTTGGAAAAACGGAGCTTGTTAAGACACTGGCAACCGACCTTTTCCATTCTCCGGAAACGCTTATAAGACTCGATATGTCTGAATTTATGGAGAAGCATTCAGTATCAAGAATTATAGGAGCGCCTCCCGGATACGTTGGCTACGATGAGGCAGGTCAGCTTACTGAGAAAATACGTCGCCGCCCTTATTCGGTAGTGCTTTTTGACGAGATTGAAAAAGCGCATCCCGATGTGCTTAATATTCTTCTTCAGATACTTGATGATGGAAGAATTACGGACGCAAGAGGTAAAACCGTAAATTTTGAAAACACGGTTATAGTTATGACTACTAACGCAGGCTCTGACAGCACCGCGTCAACCGTAGGCTTCTTTTCCTCAGAAGATACAGGGAAAAACAATAAGACAATGAAGGCATTATCGGTATTCTTGCGCCCTGAATTTATAAACCGAGTTGATGAAATCATAACCTTTAATTCACTTACGGTTGATAATTTTAAAAAGATAGCCATAATAATGCTTGAGGAGCTGAAGGCGGTTCTTAGTGAAAAGGATATACGCTTTACGTATTCCGATAAAGCGGTAGCTTTTATTGCACAAAAGTCGTATTCTCAAAAATACGGTGCTAGAAATATGCGTAGATTCATTTGTACGCATGTTGAAGATCAGCTTGCCGAAAAGATCATTTCCGATTACGACAGAAGAATTTGCGGTGTTTCTCTGAAATATTCCTCAAAGGAAGATAAATTGATAATTGAGAGTATCTGATAATGAACGAAAAATGGTTTCTGTTAAGCATTGCTGAAATAGAAAAAAAATTAAAAACCAATGCCGCCTCGGGACTTACCCGTAAGGCGGCTCGTTCTGCTTGGTATCGTTTCGGTAGAAAAAGCGGTAATTTGTTTATAACCCAAAGAAAGAGCTTAGGTAAAATGCTCGGAGAGATTTTCGCGGATTTTTCTTTGATAATGCTTTTGCTGGCAGCGTTGTTTGCTATACTTTTCGACGAAGGTCACATGGGCTGGACAGTAATGAGTATCGCTTTGATAAGTTTGATTTTTTCATTTGCTGTGTATTACAATCTTCAGCGAAGTATGGAACAGCTCAATTTATATTTTCAGCCAACCGCCAAGGTCATTCGTGGCGGAAAGCTATATAAAATTGCCTTTGACAACGTGGTTCCCGGTGACGTTATTCTTCTTGAAAAGGGTGATGTTGTCTGCGCTGACGCTCGTTTGGTTACATCTGATAGCCTAAAAGTATCAATGCGCGTAAATAAAAGCAAATACATATCCTTGGACAAGCAATCAAACGGAGTTATTTCTCCCGATGAAAATAATCCTGCAAAATTTCTTAATATATTGCACGGCGGCTCCGTAATAGCGGAAGGAAGTGCGAGAGCGATAGTTTACGCCACTGGAAAGTATACGTATCTTGGCGCTATGACGGGCGGTATTGTGCAGCCTTATAACGATAATGTTCCCCAAGAGTTAAAGAAAATGAGAAAAATATGTGCCCGTATAAGCATGTTTTCTCTTGTTGCAATACTTCCATTTTGTGTCATAAGTATTATTTTAAGTAAAATGACAGGTGAGGGTGCTGTTCTTTCCTCGACGTTTCTTACTGCTCTTGCAATAGCAGCGTCATCAATGACACAGCTATCGTGTACATTATGCAAAGTATTCTTTATAAGTAAAATAAAAAGCGCATTTAACGAAAAAAGCGCCGTTGCGATTCGTACAACAGATGCTTTTGATAAGCTTCATAGCGTAAATTATTTGTTTATGCTTGACGGAGCGGCGGTTACAGACGGCGTTTTACATTTTGATGATGCATTTACAGCTGATGGTGAAATCGCAGGATTTGTTAAGTGCAATCCAACAGTAAAATTACTACTGGAAATGGCAGAGCTATATAACACGGCCGACTCAAATATGCTTACGGTTGGAATAAATCCCCCCAATAGATTTAAAAAGGGACTTAATGAATTCGTTTCAAATGGTAACCTTGATACACAGGTTTTAAAGCTTAGATGTCAAATAAAATCATATCTTCCTGGAACTGCTAAAGCGCCCACAGATCAAGTATTTTATTCTGATACCGGCAGACAATCTGTTTTATGCGTGTCAACCTCGCACAGCATTTTGTCCGAATGCTCACACGCGTATGTTTCCGGAAGTGTGCAACCGCTTTCAAGCATGGGCATAGACAAGCTTAGGCATACCTATGAGCTTCATGCTGCTAAAGGCAAGACTGTACTGATTTTCACTCTTACAACTCCCGAAAAAGCAGGAAGCGCATTTGGAAAAATATTTGTAGGCTGTGTCGTTTTGCGCGAAGGTATTGACTCAAATGCATACAAGGGTATTGCGGATTTGCAGAAAAAGGGAATTAAGCTTATTTCGTTTGTAAGTAATGAGTTGAATTCAAACGCCCCTAAAATTCCTATTGAATATCATTCAAAGGCTTCGGCGCATAAACAGGAATTTATAAATAACGGCGTACCTATTACTTATAAATTTGGAGAAATAAATACTTATTACGGCGTATGTGTTACAGATGTAGAGGAGCTTCTTGACTATGCTCATAAAAAAGGCGAATCGGTCGCGCTGATAAGCTTTTCGGAAACTTCGCAAAAAATAATTCAGTCTGCGGATGTTATTATTTCCTGCGCGTCGCTCGTAAACGTATTTTCCGCCAAAAATGAAGAAGAGCTTTATAGCATGGAGATGGCAGGCTCGCGCACAAGTACTTCGTGCGAGCAAGGTATAAAATCCAAGGCTGATGTGTTGCTATCGCGTCCGCGAAATAACAAGGGAGGAATATCCTCGTTGGTCTCTGTGCTGTCTTTTGCTGAAATGGCTTACAGAAATATCAATAGTTTTTTCAAATATATGCTGTGCGCACAGCTATTAAGGCTTATTATCGTAGCATTACCAATGGTTTTAGGAAATCCCGCCTTGGATGCCCGCCACGTAATAATTTGTAGCTTTTTAATAGATATTATTGTTCTGTTAATGCTCGCATCAAACAAAACTCCCGTTGCTCCATCAAGACGGCAACAATATAAAATGAAATCCTTAAAGCAACACTTGATCAATGA
Organism: Oscillospiraceae bacterium; assembly: GCA_015065365.1. Taxonomy (GTDB): domain Bacteria; phylum Bacillota; class Clostridia; order Oscillospirales; family CAG-272; genus HGM12713. The sequence continues at coordinate 22,786 of SVQL01000003.1, forward strand.
GGGACGGTTATTATTGTGTTCGCTTGTTTCTGGGATTATTGCAATTATTGTCCCCGTTGTAATGAATACTGTCGGAATATTCGGTCAGCTGTTATATGACGCAGAATTTTATTTATGCGCTTTGATATGGCTACACTTGATATTGGCATATTACATTCGATTTGGTAGCATACGAAACATTATTTATGCTGTAAAAAACAAATTCTTTTTAGGTCTTACCTTGGGGACCGTTGCGTTTTTAATCCTTGCTTCAATGATAAATGCGATAGGTATATGGTTTAATATAGACACTCATCAGCTACCGTATTTTATTGCATCGTTTGTTCCGTCTGTTGCCTTTGGAGCAATTTATGAATTGTTCGTAATCACTCGTAAAGCTCAAAAGCGTCAATGAATATATACCAATCTCCTTTGCATAAATTATATTGATTTTTGCAAAGGAGATTTTGGTTGTGGACAGATTTAACACTTGTGAGCTTAGAGATAAAGAAGTAATAAATTTGTGTGACGGTGCGCGTCTTGGCTGCCCATCGGATTTTGAATTCAATAGCTGTGACGGAAAAATCACCGCAATAATTTTACCGGGGCAGGGCGGTTTTTTGGGATTTGGAAAATCAAGGGATATTATAATACCTTGGAATAAAATCGAGTGTATAGGTGAAGATACGATACTTGTAAGACTGCCACACAACGAATTTTTTATTCCTGACGAGGATAGAAAGAAAAAGAAAAAAGGTTTTTGGCAACTATAATTGTAAATAAAATGTAAATATTACAAAAAGCGCTTGAAATGTAATATACTATATGTTACAATATATTGGTTGCGTAATTTGAGATTTGCGCAATTAAATTAAATACACACACACGGCACCTGCGGTGCGATTAATCGCTTGCTGTGTGGTGGAAAAAACCAAAGGAGGACATAAAAATGTCTATTATCTCAATCAAACAGCTTCTCGAAGCAGGCGTCCATTTCGGACACCACACAAGAAGATGGAATCCTAAGATGCAGGAATACATCTTTACCGAAAGAAACGGCATCTACATCATCGATCTTCAGAAAACAGTAAAGAAGTTTGATGAAGCGTACGCTTTCGTACGTGACGTTGCAGCACAGGGCGGCAATATTCTTTTCGTTGGTACCAAGAAGCAGGCTGCTGATGCCATCAAGGAAGAAGCAACTCGTTGCGGAATGTACTACGTTAACGTTCGTTGGCCCGGCGGAATGATGACCAACTTCAAGACCATCAAGCGTTCTATCGGTCGTCTTAACGCTCTTGAAAAGATGCAGGAGGACGGAACCTTCGATCTTCTTCCCAAGAAGGAAGTAGCTACTAAGCAGAAGGAAATTTTCGACCTTGAGAAGAACTACGGCGGTATCAAGAACATGGATACTCTCCCCGCAGCTATTTTTATCGTTGATCCCAAGAAGGAAAGAAACGCAGTTCTTGAGGCAAAGAAGCTTGGTATTCCGGTAGTGGCTATCGTTGATACCAACTGTGATCCTGATGATGCTGATTACATCATTCCCGGTAATGACGACGCTATCCGTGCAATCAAGCTTATCTCTTCTGTTCTTGCTGACGCAGTTATCGAAGGCAGACAGGGCGAGCAGCTCGTTGCTGAAGAAGTTGCAGAGGAAGCTGTTGAGGCTGACGCTGAGTAATTAAACACTTTTAATTTTTGAAAGGAAGTAAAAAAATGGCTAATATTACTGCAAAGGACGTTGCTAATCTTCGTGCTCAGACCGGTCTTGGTATGATGGAGTGTAAGAAGGCTCTCGTTGAGGCTGAGGGCGATTTTGAGGCAGCAGTTAAGATCCTTCGTGAGAAGGGACTTGCAACCGCCGAGAAGAAGGCTGGTCGTATTGCTGCTGAGGGTCGTGTCGATATTCTTTCCAAGGACGGCTATACCGCTATGGTAGAGGTAAATGCTGAGACTGACTTCGCTGCTAAGAGCGATGCATTCAAGGAGTTCGTGTCCGGAGTGCTTGAAACTATTATAGCTAACAAGCCTGCTACTCTCGAGGAACTTCTCGCAACCAACTACTGCGATACCGCAAACACTGTACAACAGACTCTCATCGAGCAGATCGCTATTATCAAGGAGAACCTTTCCGTACGCCGTTTTGTGTTGGTTGAGGGTGTTACTTCTTCCTACATTCACGGCTTTGGTTCTACCGGTGTTATCGTTAAGTTTGATACCGACGTTGCTGACAAGGAAGACTTTGCTGTGTATGCAAAGAACATTGCGCTTCAGATTGCTGCCGGCAACCCTCCTCAGTATGTGAATATTGAGGATGTTCCCGCAGAGGCAGTTGCTGAGGAGAAGGCTGTTCTTATCGCGCAGATGAAGAACGATCCTAAGAACGCAAACAAGCCTGATGCAATTCTTGAGAAGATCGTTTCCGGTCGTCTTGGTAAGTTCTACGAGCGTGTTTGCCTTGTAGAGCAGGCTTACGTTAAGGAAGATGATATGACCGTTGGAACTTACACCAAGAATACTGCTAAGGCTCTTGGCGGCACTATCAAGATCGTTTCCTTCGACCTCTTTGAAAAAGGCGAGGGTATTCAGAAGAAGGAAGAGAACTTCGCTGACGAAATCGCTAAACTCACCGGCAATAACTGATTACAGTTCAAATCGGATACACTTTTTTGAGGTGTATCCGATTTTTTGTTATATAGTACTTGAAATTACAGCATAAATGTGGTAAAATATTGGTTGTGCAATTTTAGTTCAAGGAGTTAATTCTCTATGTATAAGATATTAAAAAAAGAAGCGCTTAACGATACTGTAACAATGATGGATATATATGCCCCGTTTGTTGCAGCCAAAGCGGAGCCTGGTCAGTTTATAATTTTAAGAGTGGACGATGATGGAGAAAGAATCCCTTTGACTGTTGCAGGGTTTGACAGACAAAAGGGAAGTATTAAGATTATTTTTCAAATCGTCGGTGCTACAACAAAAAAACTTAATGAAAAAAATGAAGGTGAATATATATCCGATTTTGTAGGACCGCTTGGCAAACCCACAGAGCTTGACGGGCTAAAGAAGGTATGTATCGTAGGCGGCGGTGTAGGTTGTGCAATAGCATTGCCCATTGCGGAGCGTTTACACGAGCTGGGCTGTCACGTTACATCTGTAATTGGATTTAGAAACAAGGATTTGGTCATACTTGAAAATGAATTTTCAAATGTATCAGATAAACTTTACGTAATGACCGATGATGGAACCTACGGCACTCAAGGCAACGTATGCGCACCGCTTAACAATATGTTTGCAAACGGCGAAACCTTTGATGAGGTAATAACGATAGGACCATTGGTAATGATGAAATTCGTCGTTGCGGCAGTACGTCCAACTAAAATACCATGTACAGTTTCTATGAACCCCATTATGATCGATGGAACGGGAATGTGTGGTGGATGTCGTTTAACGCTTGTTCGTGAAGGCAAGAGAATTACTAAATTTGCCTGTGTTGACGGCCCCGACTTTAATGGCTATGAAATAGATTTTGATGAAGCTATAACAAGATCGAATATGTATGTTGATTTTGAAAGGCACGCATACAAAGAAACGTGCAATTTGTTCAATAAAAAAGAGGAAAAATAAATGCCTAATATGTCACTAAAAAAGAATCCCATACCAACACAGGAGCCTGAGATTCGTGCGCATAATTTTGACGAAGTTGCAATGGGCTATTCCGAAGAAATTGCAATAGAAGAAGCAAATAGATGTTTAAATTGCAAGAATATGCCTTGTGTTAACGGTTGTCCTGTAAATATTCATATTCCCGAATTTATAGCCAAAATACGCGAAGGCAATTTTGAAGGTGCATATCAGATAATCAGTAAATCCTCAAGTCTTCCGGCTGTTTGCGGTCGCGTATGTCCTCAGGAAACGCAATGCGAAAGTAAGTGTGTACGTGGAATTAAAGGTGAGCCTGTTGGAATTGGCAGACTTGAAAGATTTGTTGCTGATTGGCACAACGCACATTCGGAGGAAAATATTCTAATACCGTCTTTTAACGGCCATAAGATTGCAGTTGTCGGATCAGGACCATCCGGTCTTACCTGTGCGGGGGATCTTGCGAAAAAAGGCTACAAGGTAACTGTATACGAGGCACTTCATGCTGCCGGGGGCGTCTTGGTTTATGGTATCCCCGAATTTAGACTTCCAAAGGCAATAGTTCAAAAAGAAATTGACAATCTTATAAAAATGGGAGTAGACATCCAAACCAATATTGTTATAGGAAAAACTCTTACTGTTGACGAGCTATTCGGTATGGGCAATGAGGCGGTATTTATTGGTTCAGGTGCAGGCCTTCCTAACTTTATGGGAATTCCCGGTGAATCCCTTAAAGGAGTTTATTCTGCAAACGAGTTTCTCACAAGATCCAACTTAATGAAAGCATATAAATCTTTTCCGCAAACACCTATTATGAAGGGGGGCAGGGTTGCTGTCGTGGGCGGTGGAAACGTAGCAATGGATGCCGCAAGAACGGCGCTGCGCCTTGGTGCGGAAAAGGTATATATAGTTTATCGCCGATCCATGGAAGAGCTTCCAGCAAGGCGGGAGGAGGTCGATCACGCAATTGAGGAGGGAATTGAGTTTAGACTCTTAAATAATCCCATCGAGATTCTTGGATACGAAAATCCCAATGACAAGCGCGATCCTAAAAACGGATTTGTTAAGGGAATTAAGTGCGTAAAAATGGAGCTTGGTGAGCCTGACGAAAAAGGGCGCAGACGCCCAATGGCGGTAACAAACAGCGAGTTTGTGATCGACGTTGATTGTGTAATAATGTCAATCGGAACATCGCCCAATCCTCTAATCAAAATGACCACAGATGGTCTTGAGGTTAACAGCAGAGGGGGAATAATAGTTGAAGAAACAACCGGAGCGACGACTAAAGAGGGTGTTTATGCCGGTGGAGATGCTGTTACCGGTGCTGCTACAGTAATCTCTGCTATGGGCGCAGGAAAGCTTGCGGCAAAAGCAATTGATGAATATTTATCAGATAAATAACTTAACAAAAAATCCGATTTTGCTATAATTTGATAGCAAAATCGGATTTTTTGATTATTTTACTCCGTATCCGCATCAGCAGTATCAGAAGCAATCTCACCGCTGTTTTCGGTAACATTATTGGGTTGATAAGAATCTATCATATATTTTTGAATTACGGGAAACGCAGCATAGGTCGCAATAAATCCAATCGTAGATACTATATACACGAAGGGAAGTACCAAGGGAATTGATATTCCATACGGTAAGAGTAGAATTATAAGGAATATGTGAATTGCTAAAAGCAACGCAATTCCTATGAGAGCTACAACGTTTCGAAGAATTCCAAGAACTGAGAAAATAAGCGCGTTTTTTAGTATTTTCAAATTTTTGAGGTTGAAGGTAACAAGAAGATTGTATATATAAAATCTCATCATTATCCAGATAATAGAAAGTGCGAGAATCGCAATATACATGAAGTCAAATCCAAATGACCCCGTGAGATTATAGAAATACATGAAGTCCACCACAAGAACGGCGCTACATATAAAATCTATAAGCCCAAGAAAAAATGCTTGTTTAAAATTCTTCTTTACTCCGTATACGTAATCAGAAAATACAAACACGGGATCTCCTCTGAAAAGTCCGCGCAGAACGTATGCAGAGCCTACGTTTTGCCAGCCCCAAGTTATAGCCAAAATAATAAACATTGCTATAATTATTATGTTTACAACCGGACTAAATACAGGGATTTCCATCTGTATAAACGATAAATCCAGCATTGCAGAAGCGGACGGAGAATCAACAATCGAGTTTATTCCATAAAGCGGCGCGTACAAAACATCCGGAGCTGTTGGGGTTTTTTCTCCAAGCAGGAAAATAAACAAGACAACAAGGAGCGGTACTACCATAAGTAGCATTAAAAGATTTAGTTGCAAAAGCTGCGTAAATTTTCTAAATAGCAGTTTAAAGAAAAATATTAGATTGGGTTTTCTGCTTTCAGCCTCATAAACACCCTTGCCATCGCGGTTCATATCGAACAGCTTAAATTTTTTTTTCTTGTTTTCGTTTGTTCTTTTCAATTTTTAACATCCTTTATTATTAATTATAAAACGTATATTAAAAGACAGTAAATTCCGTCAATTATAAGTGTAACGACAATAGTACTAAGCGTATATAAGATGATGCGGAATAAAGACTTATTATTTATTGTGGTTCTTCTGTTTGCGCCTATTTTTCTAAATTCCAACGATTTGAATGCCGCCAAACAAGCATATAAAACAACAGCAAGCAACAACACTCCTTTGAATATCCAAAACACAAGGGAATTACCGATTCCAAGCTGTTCAAATCCCGCCAGCTTTATAACTGCTGAATTTACTCCAAATCTGAATCCAAGGAAAAGTATTACAATATCTGATATTACGTAGTTTATGAACGAAAAAGAAAACACGAACAGCACCAAGATACAAGCTATATCTACTAACGCTATCTGCGAAAAAATATCCCAAAAAGATACCTCGGGCGAAGATGCATTAAAGCTTATATAAAGCTTCGCCGTAAACCGCTGTATAGCAGTCGGTGTAAGCATATTTGAAAAGCAAATTCCACCAATTACGGACACTATAAGCATTACGGCAAATTGAAAAACAATTTTTGCTTTTTCAGTTTCCGTGCTGTTTTTTAAATAACTTCTAAACACCAAGCTTAAACCTCCGCATAAAATTATTTAATCAATAATTATGCGAAAGTTCTATAATATATTACTTATTCTCACCTAACTCGTCTGCACGTTTTGTACATTCTAACATTGCTTCAAGAATAATATTATCTATGTCAGCATTTTCAAGGCAAAGCAGAGCCTGCTCGGTGGTGCCGCCCTTTGAAGCAACCTTTGACACAAGCTGATCAGGAGATTCACCAGATTGCTTAAGAAGTAATGCGGAGCCTATAAAAACGTCGCATATTGCTTCTACAAGCCCTTCCGAGGGTAACCCCTGCGCTTGTGCTCCTTTGTAAATGGCATTGATGAATTTAAAGACGTACGCCGGAGAGGACGAGGTGACTCCGATAATTCTGTTCATTTGGGACTCGTCGATAATCAAAATGCTTCCGGTAGGTGTAAAGATAGAACAAATAAAGGAAAAATCTTCTTTCGTTATATCGTCGTTTCTGCAAATAACGGATACTCCGTGTCCCACAGTCATGGGGAGATTTGGGAGAACTCTTACGGTTCTGGCGTTTCCAAGTGCGCCCGAAACAAAGCTTACGGAAACACCCGCCGCAATGGTTATATACAGTTTTTGAGCATGTTCTTCCACTTTAGAGATTTCATTAAGAATATCAGACATATTCTGTGGCTTTACGGAAAGAAGAATGCAGTCAGCACTATTTACCGTATCATGAATGGAGTTGGAAATTTTATATGGACACGTTTCTTCGGGAAGATTTGAATACTGCTCCGAATTTTTGTCAAACAGTATAATTTCCGATATGTCGATATCAGCCTTTTGAATACCGGATATTATTGCCTTTGCCATATTCCCAACACCGATTACACCTAATTTATACCCCATTTCAATTACTCCAAACAAATTATCAACATATTATAACAGAAATATTTTAACAAATAGTAACGACTTATCTGTTATTTTATTATTTTTTGTTATATCTTAAAATTTCAAATGCAAAAACTGCCGCTGAAGCAGATGCAGACAGAGAGCCAAGAAATTCTGTGCCGTAATCAATTCTGACGATTTTATCTGCTTTTTCAAGAATCGCTCCAGATATACCGCGCTTTTCTCCGCCCAAAACTACTAAGAGCGGTGTTGATAGATCAGTGTCAAACAATGATTCAGAATTTCTTATTCCTGCGCAAATCACTTTATAGCCGCAAGACTTGAAGATATTCACAGCATCAAGAGGGGAACACACATAGCAGGGAAGCAGCTCCGAAGTACCTGCAGAGGAGCGCGCAACCGTCCCCGCAACTCCCATCCAATTTCGTTCTCCCAAAACAATGCCGTCAGCACCCGAAGCATATATGGAGCGAACGGCATTGCCGAAATTATAAGGGTCCTCAATTCCTTCAAGAAAATAGTAAACACCGTTTGCCTTGACATCATCAGTGGATAGCCGAGGAATTTCACGCTCTGTACACATAGCAATAATACCGCCGTGAGTATTTCCTATACTCAAGTCGTTTATGTATTTCGCATCTTTAAATTCAATGCCAAAGCCAAGACTGTGAGATTTTGCAACTAAAAAAGAAATTTCACGCGACTTACTTATCCTTTTTTGAGCATCAATAAACACAGTTAGTATTTTTCTGGTGCTAATTCCGCTTTCTATTGATTTAATCACCGCAGAGATGGAGGGAATACCTTCAAAAATATTTGTGTTTTCAAATTTCAATTCTTCTTTTAACATTTTAATATTAATCCTTTTTTGGAGTTAATAAATAGCAGTTATCATTCATATACTGTACAGAACAAATGAATGGAGATAGCTTTGATATGATGTATATTTCAGCCGGCAAAGAGCGTTGTGTAATACTCGCATCTTATCTTGTAGAAAATAATACAACCGTAAGAGGAGTCGCAGCGCATTTTGGTATCAGCAAAAGTACGGTACATAAAGATATTACCCAAACGCTCAAGCGCGTAAACAAACCGCTTTATTATCAGGTAAAGCACATACTGGGTATTAACAAACAAGAACGTCATATACGCGGGGGAGAGGCAACACGAAGGAAATATAAGCAGCTTAACAGTATTAATTAACAGTATTCTTTTATAGACTCAATTATACAAAATGCAAATTTTGTATAATTGAGGGAATGGGAAATTAATATAAAAAGCCCCGTAATATCAAAGATTTACAAAATGTTTATTGCTTTTTTCTATTAATGTGCTATAATAGATGTATAATAAAGACTTTTTGGAGGATTTTAACTGTTATGGCACTTAAAATGAGATTTCTTTACTACTCAAACAAATCTAAAATGAAGACCATTGCCGAGTCTGTTAAGAATGAATTTGACCTTGCGGCGGCAAACGCTATTGATGTTATTCCGCCCGCATATTCATGCGAAAATGAGAGATTGGTAATTCTCGCGGTTTCCGGCAAAGGTGAGCCCAATGACATACTGCGTCGCTTCTGCCTGGAGCTTAATAAAAAGAAGGCTCAGAATGTAGCATTGCTCGTAGATGGTGACGAAAAATTGGGTGCTAAGCTTACCGAGGCCGTTAAGCAAACCGGTACAAACTTCATTGATGACGTTAAGTACATAAAGATCGGCGGATTACCTTTCTTTGGCGGAAAGCTTACTGATGACGAAAAAGCAGATATACTCGCGTGGGTTCACAATATAGTTAACAATATTCAATAAATCTTCTGAAACCGCCTGTTTGGGCGGTTTTTTTGTTGATTATACAAAATTTTGATTATACAAAACTTATTTAAATTGAGGTGTTACGGTTACAAGCGAGTCAATTTTTATATCACCTGAGTCTTTTGTCAATATTATATATTGCTTTTTTGAACCATTCAAAATGTCATTTCGGAACGTACCGTTATTCTTTAAAATCTTATATTCCAAACAGTACATAGTTCCGTTTCCCGTTTTGTTTTCAGCTTGCGCATAGGTTATCGTTACGTCATAAACCTTTTGCTTGGTGAATTTTTCAACGGGCGCATTGCTACTATAATATTTTTCACTGAATCTTGCATTGTATGACTCATAATCTCCATTGATTATATCATAAATCATGTCTACAAGAAAGACCACTTCCTCGCCCTTCTTGTTTACGTTTTCTTCATTTATACCAACAATTCCCTCGTTATTCTGACCGTCGTATCTGATAAATTCTCCTGCGACAATATCACTGTAATCCTTGTCTGCATATATATCCTCATCCCAAATCACCGGATAAAACTCATCGGGCGAAATGGTTTGTATACCTGAATTTTCTTCATTTACAGCCCCTTCAAAATAATCGATAACAAAAACTGCCGCAAACAGAACACACAAAGTGACAAGCACGCATACTAGAACTATAATGATGCGTTTCTTTGCGTTTTTTGACGAGCCGCTAAACCCGTTTCTCTCATTTTCGTTCATTATTTTCCCCTTAAAGCTAAGTTATGAGTATATATTATCATATTATCAAATTTTTTTCAACATTTAATGATTATTTTTATTTAAATTTTTATTGAATAATTTAAGAAATTCATTGTAAATATCGCGAATTTGTGGTATAATAAACTATATTTTTACATAAGAGGTGCTTACCTATGAAATATTTGATACTTATTCCTGACGGAATGGCCGATTATCCCGTAGAAGATCTTGGAAATCTTACGCCTATGCAGAAGGCAAATAAGCCTGCGATGGATTATCTCGCATCTAAATCTTTGGTTGGAACAGTTTCCAACGTTCCCGAAGGCATGGTTCCCGAAAGTGATACTGCGAACATGGCAATTCTCTCTTTTGATCCCAAGATTTACTCTAAGGGGCGCTCCCCCCTTGAGGCTGTAAGTATGGGTATTGATATGAAGTCTGATGAAACTGCATACAGATGCAACGTTGTTACACTTACAGAAGATCAGGACAAGTATGAGGATAGAATAATTCTTGATCACAGTGCAGATGAAATTTCAACAGAAGAAGCAGATCAACTTATCAAAGCCCTTGAAAAAGAGCTTGGCAATGAAATGCGCAAGTTCTATACGGGTGTTAGCTACCGTCACTGCTTGATATGGAAGAATAGCGACGACAAATATAATTTTATGCGTCCTCACGATATTCTCGGAAAGCGCATCGGCGAGTATTTGCCACGCATCGAGGACGGTGGAGCTGAGTTCCTTGAGCTTATGAAAAAGTCTTACGATATTCTTAAGGATCATCCCGTAAACAAAGCAAGAAAGGCAAGAGGACTGAAGCCTGCAAACTCTGCTTGGCTCTGGAGTCCCGGTAAAAAGCCTCAGCTTCCCTCCTTTAAGGAAAAATGGGGAATGAACGCAGCCGTTATTTCCGCAGTTGATCTTATTAAGGGTATTGGACTTTGCGCCCAAATGAATTCTATCGACGTTGAGGGCGCTACGGGCAACGTACATACCAATTACGATGGCAAGGCTCAGGCTGCTATTGATGCATTTAAGAATGGAGCAGAGCTTGTTTACGTTCACGTTGAGGGTCCGGATGAGTGCGGACATCGCGCTGAAATCGAAAACAAGGTAAAATCCATTGAGCTTATCGATCAAAAGATACTCGCTCCTGTCTATAAATATCTTTGCGAATCCGGCGAGGATTTTAAGATTATGGTATTACCCGATCATCCTACTCCAATTTGCAGAAGAACTCATACCATGGATCCTGTTCCCTTCTTTATCTACTCTTCAAATAGTTCGCTTGAGGGGTGTGATACGTTTAATGAATTCACCGCAAAGGATATGGGATATTACGTTGAAAACGGATATACATTGATGGAATTGCTTACAAAAAATTAAATTTAGCGAGGTGACGTTTATGGATGAGCAAAACAAGAAAGATAAAATGCTTTCTGGCTTTATTGATTATGTAGAGCTCTTTGTTATTGCAATTTGTATCGTTCTGATTATATTTTCGATGGCATTCCGCACCTGTACTGTTGACGGTGACTCGATGAATAACACCTTAAACAGTGGCGAGGTACTTATCGTTTCTGATGCATTCTATATTCCAAAACGCGGTGATGTAATAGTATTCCATATGACTGACGATTCGGGCAATCCCAACGATAATAAGCCGCTCGTTAAGCGTGTTATTGGAGTTGGCGGAGATACCGTAGAAATCAACTATAACGGAAATCAATATATGACAGTGAAAATCACCGACAAAAATGGCAATGTTATGGAGATTCAAGAAGATTATGTATATCTTGATCCTGACAGAAGACCTATTCTCGGAAATAACGACGGAATTTACAAAGTGCCCGAAGGACACGTGTTTGTTCTTGGCGACAACCGCAACAACTCTAAAGACAGCCGTATGATTGGATGCGTTGACGAGAGAAGCATTCTCGGCAAGGCAATTGTGCGTGTAGCACCTGTTTCTAAATTTGGATTTATAGGTTAGCCATAAGGGACTCGAATACATTGTATTATAGTTCCTTATGACTAACGTAAAATAAAGGCAAAGGAGATTGTGTGATGCCGTCACAGTTTATTCAATGGTTTCCGGGTCACATGGCTAAAACCAGACGTCTGATAACCGAAAATTTAAAAAACGCAGATGCCGTAATAGAAATACTTGATGCGAGAATACCTTATAGCTCGCGAAATCCCGAAATATCCCGTATATGCGAAAACAAGCCTTCCCTGCTCTTGCTGAACAAATCTTCATTAGCAGATCCGCAGGTTACGGCACTTTGGTCTGACAAATACACCAATGAGCATACAGTCTGCATTGAAACTGACTGCATAAGCGGATATGGAATATCCAAAATCGCTCCTGCTCTCAAGGAGCTTTGTAAGGAAAAGCTTGAACGTTATGAGAGCAAAGGAATGCACGGAAGACCTATTAAGGCGATGGTAGTCGGTATTCCTAACGTAGGAAAATCCTCGCTCATAAATAAGCTTTGCGGAAGCAAAAAAGCAAAGGTCGAAAACCGTCCCGGTGTAACGCTGGACAAGCAATGGGTCACCACGAGCATTGGAATTCAACTGCTTGATATGCCCGGAGTGCTTTGGCCCAAATTTGATGAACGTAGAGTTGGGGAAAATCTTGCAATAACGGGAGCTATTAAGGACGACGTTCTTGATATTGAGGAGATAGCGGCAATTCTTTGCGGCAGACTTCGTGAAGTATATCCTGATTTGCTTATGCAAAGATACAAGCTTGAGGCGGTTCCCTCAAAAGAGGAGCTTAATGATTACGAGCTTTTAGAGCTTATTGGAAAAAAGCGTGGATTTTTAGTTTCAGGTGGTGAGATAAATACCGAGCGCACCGCCAATATGCTTGTTGACGAGTTCAGAGCAGCAAAAATCGGTAAAATATCATTGGACGTCTGTGAGGAGTAGTCTCATGCTTGAATATACACTTGAATCTCAATTACAAAGCCAAGGTTTTAAATATGTCTGCGGAGTGGACGAGGCAGGCAGAGGTCCATTGTGCGGTCCCGTGGTTGCCGCGGCAGTTATACTTCCCACGGATCTCCAGATAGAAGGACTTAACGACTCCAAAAAGCTTACAGAAAAGCGCCGAGAAAAGCTTTTTGATATAATTTGTGAAAAAGCAATCGCCTATTCTATCACTTACGGTACAGTTGAGCAGATTAATCAAACCAATATACTTGCGGCGACACTTGACGCTATGCACCGTGCGGTGGATTCTATTTCGGTATATGCCGAGCACGCGTTAATTGACGGAAATATCGCAAAAGGCTTTTCCATACCCGCAACGGCAGTAGTGCACGGAGATGCAATATCGCCGTCTATTGCTGCAGCATCTATTCTTGCCAAAGTAACACGTGACAGACTTTGCATTGAGCTTGATGCCGAATATCCTATGTATGGAATTGCAAGGCATAAGGGATACGGTACCAAGGAACACATGGAAGCTCTCCGAAAATACGGACCTGCGCCGATACATAGAACTAAATTTATAAGGTTTCTTGACGAGGGAAATCAATGAGTACAATTGAAATTGGAAAATTTGGAGAGGACTCTGCCACATCATATCTGAAAAAGAACGGATATCGAATAGTTGACAGAAACGTACACGTTTCTCACAACGAGATAGATATAATAGCAAGAGATAAAACTTATTTGGTATTTGTCGAGGTAAAAACACGAAGCACAGACAACTCGCTATATTCCGATTATGGAACACCTGCGTCTGCGGTTACAAGGTCAAAACAGCTACGAACTCTTGAAGCGGCAAGAAAATATCTTGCAACCACAAAATATTCAAGGCTACAGCCTCGCTTTGACGTGCTTGAGATTTACATTGACAAAAACGAACGTAAGGTTATCAAAATAAACCACATAACCAATGCATTCGGCGCATAAATAGCCGAAAGTTACATAAATAAACCGATAAATTGAAAGGAATATTCAAATGAAGTATTTTAGCACCAGAGATGCGGAAAAGAAAAGCTTTGATTCCGCGGTAGTAATCAAAAAAGGACTTGCAAGCGACGGCGGACTTTTTGTACCCGACTCTCTTCCCTCGCTTACACGTGAGGATATTGAGAAGCTTTGCGGCTTGTCTTATCCTGAAAGAGCAGCTACTGTTCTTTCGAAGTACCTTACCGATTATACATACGATGAGCTGCTTGCAGACTGTGAAAAGGCTTATTGTGAGTCTTCTTTTCCCGGCGGTGCAGCGCCTCTCCGAAAAGTAACGGATACGCTTTATTCGCTTGAGCTTTGGCACGGACCTACCGCCGCGTTTAAGGACATGGCACTTCAGATAATGCCTCGTCTTCTTTCACGCGCTCTTACAAAGACGGGAGAAAAGAATACAGCACTAATTCTCGTTGCAACCTCCGGAGACACCGGTAAAGCTGCACTCGAAGGCTACAAGGACGTCGATGGCGTAAAAATCATGGTATTCTATCCTATTTCAGGTGTAAGTAAGGTACAAAAGCTTCAAATGGTTACACAGACGGGTAACAACGTTAACGTTTGTGCTATTGAGGGGAATTTTGACGACGCTCAAAGCGGTGTTAAGAAGATATTCTCCGATGAAGATGCAAAAAAGATACTTCTTGAAAATTCCTATATTCTTTCAAGTGCTAATTCCATAAACTGGGGACGACTTGCTCCGCAGATCGTTTACTATGTTTCCGCATACTGCGATATGCTCAACAGCGGCGAAGTTACTTATGGCGAGACGGTTAACGTTTGTGTGCCTACTGGAAACTTCGGAAATATTTTTGCCGCATATCTTGCAAAGCTCATGGGACTTCCTATCGGAAAGCTTATTTGTGCTTCAAACGACAATAACGTTTTAACCGAGTTCTTGTCAAGTGGAACATACAACAGAAACCGCACGTTCCACACAACTATATCTCCTTCGATGGACATACTTATATCCAGCAACCTTGAGAGACTTCTCTATTTCACTGCAGGTTCCGAAAAAACCGCTACATATATGAAGCAGCTATCCGAAAACGGAGCATATACTGTAAGCGAAGAAATTATGAGCGTAATTTCGGAAAACTTTGACGGATATTTCGCAGATGAAACGAGTACAAGAAAGACACTCAAGCATTTCTATGACGATTACGGTTATCTTGCAGACACACACACCTCTGTTGCTCTTGATTGTGCTGAACAGTATATTTCCAAAACGGGCGATACAAGAAAAATGATCGTTGCTTCAACCGCTAGCCCATATAAGTTTGCAGCTGACGTATACGAAGCAATAGCTCATAAGAAAGCCTCTGCTGATACGGGCGCGTTGGATGATCTTTCCGCTCTTACAAACACTGAAATAACCTATCCTCTTAAAGGACTTGCAGAAAGAAAAGTAAACTTTGATACTGTTATTCCCAGCGAGGATATGCTCAAGGAAGTTTACAAATTTATGTAAAAGTAGGAGGGGTTGTCGCATTTTGCGACAGCCCCCACCGTATGAGATTTATTTTCTTTCCTTAAAAGTGTCGCAAGCAGCTTCAGTACCGCTGTTTCCAACTGCGATTTGATTTGCAGTACAGTGAGTATCGCAATCGTGATATACGCAGTTCTTTACCTCACACTTGATTCCTTTAATGTGGTCCTTGGTTATATCACAAGCACCCTTACTTGAGCATTTTTCATTTTTATACATTCTTTCAAAACCTCCTTGATAAGAATACTATTATTGTTATCAAAAACATTATTTTTATACATGAGGTGACGATATGTCAGTTTATGTTATTGCCGACCTCCATCTGGCTACTGCCGACTCACAAAAATCCATGGAGGTTTTTGGCAAAAGATGGAAAAATTATATTCAAAGAATACGCGACAATTGGCAACGAGTGATAACCGACAGCGATACTGTTATCATACCAGGTGATATTTCATGGGGACTTGCTACGTCAGATGCTCTTGATGATCTTTTATGGCTTGAATCTCTTTCGGGCACGAAGGTAATAATGAAGGGGAACCATGATTTTTGGTGGTCGACCGTTTCCAAGCTTAACAGCTTTTTTGAGCAAAACAATATCAAAACTATAAAGATATTGAACAATAATGCTTTGGAGATTGAAAACTATATAATAGCAGGCTCACGCGGTTGGTTTACCGATAAATCAATGCAAAACACGGAAGAAGACGTTGATTATGATAAGATAGTAAACCGCGAATCAATAAGACTAAAGATGTCACTTGACGAAGCAATTAAGCTTCGCGGTGAAACCGACAGAGAGATAGTAGTATTTTTACACTTCCCTCCTGTTTGGGGAGAATTTGTGTGTAGACCAATAATTAACTTATTGAAAGAATATAATATTAAAAGATGTTATTTCGGACATATACACAGTGTTTATTCATATCCCGAGACGTTTGAGTTTGAAAACGTAAAATTTCATATAATTTCCGCAGATTTTCTCGATTTTCTTCCAAGAATTGTGTGATTTTTCGGAAAATCTATTGACAAATCGCAGTAAAAAAAGTACAATATATAATGTATGCAAAAATTTATTATACAACCGGAGGTTTAAACCAAATGAGTTTAACAAAATCTGAATTGATCGAAAAGAACAAATATGAATTGCAGTTCTCGGTAGATAAAGCAACCTTTGACGCAGCTGTTGATAAGGTTTACCGCAAGCAAGTAAAGTCCATTACCGTTCCCGGATTTAGAAAGGGCAAGGCTCCTAAGTCCATTATCGAAAAGATGTACGGTAAGGGTGTTTTCTATGAGGATGCTATTAATGACCTCATTCCCGCAGCTTACACCGATGCTCTCGCTGAGTCGAAGCTCGACGTTGTAAGCCAGCCCGAGTTTGACGTTGTTTCCATCGACGATAACGGTCTTTTGCTTTCCGCTAAGGTTTACGTAAAGCCCGACGTTGAGATCAAGGACTACGTTGGTATCGAGGTTGAAAAGGAAGTTGTCGCAGTTACCGACGAGGATGTAAACAAGGAAATAGAGATCGTTCGTGAGAGAAACTCCAGAGAGATCGAGGTTACCGACCGTGCTGCTGAAATGGGCGACACCGCAGTTATCGATTTCGAGGGCTTCTGCGACGGAGTTGCATTTGAGGGCGGAAAAGGAACTGACTACGCTCTTAAGCTCGGCTCCGGTTCTTTCATTCCCGGATTTGAGGAGCAGGTAGCAGGAAAGAATATAGACGAGGAATTTGACGTTAACGTTACCTTCCCAGCTGAGTATCACGCTGCTGATCTTGCAGGCAAAGAAGCGGTATTCAAGGTAAAGATCCATTCTATTACCAAGGTTGAACTTCCCGAGCTTGACGACGATTTTGCAAAAGATGTTTCCGAATTTGATACCTTTGATGAATATAAAGCTGATTTGAAGGCTAAAATTGAAAAGAGACACGAGACCTCGGCTGATAACGCAGTTGAGGAAAAGCTCGTTGAGGCTCTTATTGAGAAGCTCGATGCAGACATTCCCGAGGCTATGTTCGTTGCTGAGACCGAGAACTTCGTTCGCGACTACGATAACAGACTCCGTTCTCAGGGACTTGATCTCAATACTTACTTCAAGTATACCGGTCTTACCCTCGATACCCTTCGCACTCAGATGCGTCCTCAGGCAGAGCGCCAGGTAAAGGCAAGACTCGCTCTTGAGAAGATCGCGGCTCTTGAGAAACTTGAGGCTACCGAGGAGGACATCAACGGCGAGTACGAGAATATCGCTAACGCTTACGGTGTTGAGCTTGAGCAGGTTAAGGCAAGCATTGATTCCGAGGCTATTGCCGCTGACATGAAGGTTAAGAAGGCAATGGACCTCGTTAAGGAAAAGGCGGTTATCAAAACCAAGTAATTTATTTGCATTATAGCAAGGAGGCAGTTATGTTTAACATGGATAACAATATGTATAGCGCTCTCGTACCTATGGTCGTAGAGCAAACCGGCAAGGGTGAACGTTCATTTGACATATTTTCGCGTTTGCTCAACGACAGAATTATTTTTCTGTCCGATGAGGTAAATGACACAACTGCCTCTCTTGTTGTTGCACAGCTTCTGTTTTTGGAAGCGCAGGATCCCGACAAGGATATAAGCTTTTATATTAACAGCCCCGGCGGTTCTGTTACTGCGGGTATGGCTATTTATGATACCATGAATTACGTTAAGTGCGACGTCTCCACTATCTGTATAGGTATGGCGGCAAGCATGGGTGCGTTTCTGCTTAGTGCAGGAGCTAAGGGCAAAAGAATTGCCCTGCCTAACAGTGAGATCATGATACATCAGCCTCTCGGCGGCGCAAGAGGTCAGGCTACCGATATAAAAATTCAAGCAGACCTTATTCTTCGTACAAGAGATAATCTTAACAGAATTCTCGCCGAGAACACGGGCAAATCTATCGAAGAAATTGCACGTGATACCGAGCGTGATAACTTTATGACTGCAAAGCAGGCTCTTGAATACGGACTTATTGATAAGATCTTTGAAAGAAGAGCTTAAAACTTCCCTTGAAAGGATATTCAAATGGCTTCAAACAATTCAAATGGCGGCGGTAGCGGCTCGAATTTGAGATACTGCTCATTTTGCGGCAGACGTGAAAATCAGGTGAATTTCTTAATTCCCTCCCCTACCGGCGTATATATTTGCGATTTTTGCGTAGACGAGTGTCAGGAATTAATATACGAAAATTCAGTTGCCATAAGCTCTGTCGGCGACGAGCTTTCCTTTGAAACTCTTCCCAAGCCCGCAAAGATCAAGAGCATGCTTGACGATTACGTTATCGGGCAGGACGAGGCAAAGAAGGTACTGTCGGTTGCCGTATATAACCACTACAAGCGAATTCTCTACAACAAGGAAAGAACGGATGCGCAAGGCAAGGCTTCAAAGGCTGAAGCTAATGAAAACGACATCGAGCTTCAAAAGAGCAACGTGTTGCTGATTGGTAACACCGGTGTCGGAAAGACTTATCTCGCGCAGACACTTGCAAAATCCCTTAAGGTTCCCTTTGCTATTGCCGATGCCACGACTCTTACAGAGGCGGGATATGTCGGCGAGGACGTTGAAAATATTCTCCTCCGCTTGATTCAGGCGGCTGACTATGATATTGAGCGTGCGGAAAAAGGTATAATCTATATCGACGAAATAGATAAGATTGCAAGAAAGAGCGAAAACCGCTCTATCACGCGCGACGTTTCGGGCGAGGGCGTTCAGCAGGCGCTCTTGAAGATTCTTGAAGGTACTGTTGCAAACGTTCCCCCGCAGGGCGGACGCAAGCACCCCAATCAAGAATTTATACAGATAAACACTAAAAATATTCTGTTTATCTGCGGCGGTGCTTTTGAGGGGCTCGATAAGGTTATCGAAAAGCGTCAAGGAAATCAGACTATCGGCTTTTCAAGTGAAATAAAGAAAAAAGCCGAGCGTCAAAGCAACGGCATTTATAAGGGCGTTGTTCCCCACGATATCGTTAAGTTCGGTCTTATTCCCGAGCTTGTCGGAAGAATACCCGTTATAGTTCCGCTTGACGACCTTGATAAGGATGCGCTCGTTCGCATTTTAAAGGAGCCTAAAAACTCTATTGTCAAGCAGTATATAAAGCTTATCGAGATGGACGGCGTTGAGCTTAAGTTTGACGACGAGGCGCTTGAAGCGGTTGCAAAGCTTGCTATCGAGCGAAATACCGGCGCGCGCGGACTCCGTTCCATTATGGAAAATCTCATGATGTCCGTCATGTACGATATTCCGTCAAGAGATAACGTGGCAAGCGTAATAATCGGCGCAGACTGCGTAAACGGACTTGCAGCTCCTCAATTGGTTGAAAAAGAGCTTGTTAGCTTGGATAATCCTATTGCAGGCAGTCTTGAATAGTTAAATCCCCGTGCTTAATAACACGGGGATTTTATAATTAAAAACTCCACACTTGAAAGTTTACAATCAAGTGTGGAGAAAATTTTATCCGTATACCCAGCCTATTTGCTTCTTTAAGTTGGCTATCTGCTTGGGATAATTTTCGTTAACCTCAACGATAACGTATTTAATATTATAATTATTATCGCATACTACTGCATAAACCTCACGAGTGTCGCCTTCGTGAACGTACATATTCAGGCAATTTCCTTTAACATCAACATCAATGTTTAACTCATAGGTTATTTCATCTTTAGAAATTCCCGTTTTTTTAGCAAACTTATCAAGCATCAAAGTCATATCTATTTCGGTTTGATTCGATTTTTTTACTTGTAATGATTCATATGAGCCTTTTTTATAAGACATTTTAGTTTCATCTAACGGAGTATTCCAATCATTTAGAGCTTTTAAATCTTCAATGTTTCCGTATTCGGCTATAAAATAATTATTATCTTCATAAATATACACGCCGCCATCGTCATATTTTTGAATTATTGCATATATATCTTCAACCTTGTTGGTAGGTAGAAAATAAACTTGCCCTTTAACTAATTCTCGGCCGTACTTATCTTTTTGCAGATGCTCGTAAATAGAACCTGGTTGCTCATTAGAAGAAACTCCAGGGATAAATTCAAAAAAAATAATGGTTGCATTGAACTTTTCGTTTGCCTTATTCAAAAACGCAACAAATCCGAAAATAATACTAACTGTTAAAATAAAACATAATGATATTAATAATATTTTTCCCACTGTTGTAATACCTCGTTTTGAACTCTGTTTAATTATTATAACATACTTTGGTAGAATTTGCAAGTAAAAAAACTCTGTTGATTTTCAACAGAGTTTTTAATAATCAATAAAACGTCGCAACTACTTGTTTTGGCGGAACAGCAAATTCGGTTGATTCTACGTACAATACGGGGCCTTGCGAGCGATAAAGCTTATGCTTTTCGATTTTTACAGTTCCCTTTACCGTAACCCAATCTTCATTCTTAAGAGCGATATTCTTTGAAAAGATGCTGATAAGTCCGCCGTACTGAATATCGTCAGCGCAGCACGTCATAATAGGTCTGCCAAGTACGCGAGAGTTCGCTCCAAGGCGCTCGTCCTCGGCAACCAACGCTTTAAACTTAACGGTCTTTCCGTTATAATCCACCATATTTTCGGAAATATCTCTATACCATATAGCATAATCCTCGTCGGCAATTTCAATCACGTCGGCGTTTATATCGAACGGCAACGGATCTTCAAGCTCGTCATACTCCACGTGTCCGTCGGGATAGTCATAAACGATTGCGGCACGTCTTGTAATACCGCGAATTATCTTATGGATTTGTTCTTTATCAATAGTATCCGAGGTGCGGTTAAGAACAACCATTTCGGCATCTCGTATTTTATCAACCGTAAGCTGACGCATATTGTTATTATAGTTTATAAAGGTATTTGCATCTGCAAACATCATATTCTGATAAATAGCCCAGTTTAAGGGGAAGCTATCGTAGAGTGTCTGCATTTCCCACATTCCGTTATATTCAATAATAACTCTATCAATTTTTCGGTTTTTAATAAGCGCCTCGAGATTTCCGCGGGTAAGCTCCGATTTATCCTCAATGTTGTGAATAAACACGTTTTTACCCCAAAATTTCGAGGAATCAAGCTCGACCTCGCCCTCCTCGCACATAATAACCAGAGTTTTCTCGCCGCTGTTGAATTTTTCATCGTTAAGCGATTCCTGTATTATCGAGGTCTTACCGCCCTCAAGAAAGCCCGTAAAAATATAAACAGGTGTTTTCATATTCTACTCCAATCACGCCCCGAAAAGCTCGGCAATAGCCGCCTCATTTATCTTTGATCCGATAACGCATATTTTTCCGATAGTTGACGCACTTCCACTTCTTACGTCCTTTTCCTCGGGAACGTAGTCAAAATGGATCCACTTGCCGTCCGTACCCTCGACGATACCCTTTGCGCGAAGAATAAAGCCGTACTTTTCGTTGTTTTCAAGCGCGGAAAGTATATCCTCAATTTGCTCTGCGGAATATTTTACGACCGTTTCCCTACCCCAGCTTGTGAATACGTCGTCAGCGTGGTGGTGATGGTGGTGATGCTCATGGCAGTCGCAATGCTCGTCATGATCGTGATGGTGGTGCTCGTGGCAGTCACAATGCTCGTCGTGATCGTGGTGATGATGCTCATGATGGTGGTGCTCGTGGCAGTCACAATGCTCGTCATGGTCATGGTGGTGATGCTCATGCTCACAATGCTCACCGTGCTCGTGGTGATGCTTATGCTCATGGTGATGTCCGCACACGGGGCATTCTTCTTCCTCTATAAGCTCGTTTAACAGATCATTAAGCGTTTTTCTTTTCTCAAAAGCAGTTATTATAGAATCAATATCGAGCTTATCAATAGGTGTCGTAATGATCTCTGCAGTAGCGTTATGCGCTCTTACAAGCGCGACCGCCTCTGCAATTTTTACGTCAGTCGCTTTGTCGGTATGACTGAAATAGATACAGCCTGCATGCTCGATCTGATCGTTAAAGAACTCGCCGAAGTTCTTCATATACATCTTGCATTTATTAACGTCAACGACAACGACTGCGCTGTTTATTACTGCGCCCTCAATATCCGCTTCAAAAACAGCCTTGGTGACGTCGCTGAGCTTTCCGACACCCGAGGGCTCTATAAGAATTCTGTCGGGGTTATAGGTTGCTACGACCTCATGGAGTGCCTTACTGAAGTCACCAACGAGCGAGCAGCAAATGCAGCCCGAATTCATTTCGGTGATCTCAACG
>SVQL01000077.1 GCA_015065365.1 Oscillospiraceae bacterium
CGAGGACGCCTGTCCCTACAAAGGAGCACACCTGCAATACCCAAGTATTGGGGCTGTTCTTTGCTTTTAATTTTGATTTTAAATTCAATTTGTTACAACGGGTCGCCGAGGACGTCGACCCCTACAAGCAGGAAATTAAATACAATCTCATTCTTTTTTATAATTTTATAATGGTTAAATAATAATTTAATCTTTGAGAACAAATTTCATTTAATCTTTTGTAGGGGTCGACGTCCTCGGCGACCCGTTATAATTAAATAAAAAAAGAAAGACGGCGGTACGTAGGGTCCGCCGTCTTTCTTCATCAGAATACACCAATACTATCCAAGCAATGAATAATATTTTCTCAATGTGTTCGTCTAATAATAAATTCGTGTGAAGTTTTTGCCGCGCTTTTTACAAAAAGCGCGAAAAATCGCATCCCCCCGCATCCTCGCATTCTCTTACAGTGTAAGGGTTTCGCCGGGTTTGATCTCTACGGTTCGAGCTTCATCAATACCGTTGGGGGTTGACACTGCCACCCAAACGGAGATAGCCGAGGGGTTATGGACGGCGGTCATATCTATTGCCCACAGAAGACGGTTGTACGCAGTTACGTAGTCGTAAATCTCAATGTTAGTTGCGTACCATATATCGTCTTTATTAGCGACTGTTTGACAAAATTCCTCTATAACGTTCCAGTTGTCGTTATCGTCAAATTCATAGGTGTGTCCCCAAAGGTAGAAAAGCTTTGGGTGCTGGTTGACTTTTTTACTTACAAATTTTTCCGCAAGCTCCATAAGCCTTGGGTTGTTGTGATGACAGGTTGCGGGGAGGCGAAGCCAATCACTCGGAAGATCAAATTTCTCCGTTGATTTAGTCGTACGCGAGTAAGCAATACCGGAAAGCTTCAGTATGTTAACAACGTCGTCGTTGTACGTTCCATAGGGGTATGCCATGCCACGAATAACGCCGCCAAACAGCTCCTCAAGCTTGCGGCGATCCTCAAGTACCTCTAATGCAGCCTGAGCAGTGGGGAGAGCTTCGAGAAAGGGATGGGTGTATGCATGAGTTGCTACCTCGTGAGAGCTGTTTTTGTAAAGCTTAACGACCTCTTCCTTGGTCATTCGTCTTGATGTGCTTCCCTCGTCCGAAAAGCAACCGCCGTTAATGTTGAACGTACACTTGATACCGTACTTATCAAGTATCTCGATCATTCTTATATCCTGCTTAACTCCGTCGTCGTAGCTAAGCGTCAGTGCCTTAGTAAGACCGTCCGGATATCTCATAAATGTTCTTGCTTTTCCCATTTTAGTTACCTCTTTAAAATAAATTATACGTCTGCTCCGCCAAGGTTT
Organism: Oscillospiraceae bacterium; assembly: GCA_015065365.1. Lineage (GTDB taxonomy): Bacteria > Bacillota > Clostridia > Oscillospirales > CAG-272 > HGM12713. The sequence goes on from SVQL01000077.1 coordinate 1,338, forward strand.
CCGTCAACCATGCGGCGCATATATTCGTCCATCGTGATCAGTACCTGACGTGGCTTGTTTCCGTCCGGTGCGCTTACGTAGCCCATTTCTTCCATGGTGTCGATTATCTTTGCCGCGCGACCGTAGCCAACTCCAAGGCGGCGTTGCATAAGCGACGTGGATATTTTGCCCGTCTCTATGGCAAGCTTTACGGCTTCGCTGAACTTGGTGTCTCCACCCTCTACGGAGGGCATGTCTGCGTCTTGTGCGGCAGCGCCCTTCTTGCCCATTCCGCATTTTGCGGCTTCTACCTCTATGCGGTTTACAAATTCCGTATTGTAGCGTGCCTCTCCGTTGTTTTCCTTGATAAAGCTTACAATTCTTTCGATTTCATTTTCATGGACGAATGCGCCTTGAACACGCAATGGCTTGCTTGCTCCAACGGGAGCAAAGAGCATATCTCCGCGACCGATAAGGCTTTCCGCGCCTGCTACGTCGATAATGGTACGGGAGTCGACCTGCGACATAACCGTACATGCAATACGGGAGGGAACGTTTGCCTTGATAAGACCTGTGATAACGTCAACGGAGGGACGCTGTGTACCGAGAATCATGTGAATTCCCGCCGCACGCGCCTTTTGAGCGATACGGCATATATTGGTTTCAACCTCATCGCGAGCCGTCATCATAAGGTCAGCAAGCTCGTCGATAATAATAACCATGTGTGGCATGAATTCAAGGTCGGGATCGGTTTCCGCAACTGCGTTGTAGCCTGCTATGTCACGAACGCCAACCTGCTCTATAAGCTCAAAGCGTCGCTCCATTTCGGCAACGGCACTCGCCAAAGCTCCCGCCGCCTTTTTGGGATCGCTTACGATAGGGCAGTAGAGATGAGGAATATTCTTATACATATTGAATTCAACCTTTTTGGGGTCGATAAGTATAAGCTTGACCTCGTCGGGCTTTGCTTTATAGAGAATACTTACGATAACGCAGTTGATACAGATTGACTTACCCGAGCCTGTGGTACCCGCAATAAGAAGGTGAGGCATCTTGCCTATATCAAAATGAATGGGATTACCGCCAACGTCCGCGCCGAGCGCCGCCGTAAGCTTGCTCTTGGACTCGGTGAATTTGGGGTTATCAATGAGGTCACGCAGATAAACGGTAGCGCGGGTTTGGTTAGGTACCTCAATTCCCACTGCCGCCTTTCCGGGGATGGGGGCTTCTATACGCACGCCCGACGTTGCAAGGTTGAGCGCTATGTCGTCAACGAGATTTGCAATCGAGCGAACGCGAGTACCTACCTCGGGCTTGAGCTCGTAGCGAGTAATAGTAGGACCGCGAGAGTAAGTAACCTCTTTTACACCTACGCGGAAGCTGCGAAGTGTTTCAACAAGCACCTTAGCGTTGTTTTGAAGCTCCTCGGTGTGATCGGCGGTATCCGCGTTTTTGTTTTTTGCCAGCATGTCAATGGACGGGAAAATGTAGGGAGCGGATATTTCGGGAACGTCCTCTCCCTCGTCGTCGGGAGCAACTGCCGCAACGTCCTCAAGAAGATCGTCTGAGGTGATGCGAGTCATGTCGATGTTAAGTGGCTCCGGCTTGGGCTCTTCCTTGGGCTTTTCCTCGATTACGGGCTCCTTGGCGGGAGCAATAGGCGTGTCAAAGCCTTTTATGATGCTGTCGATGTTGTCAAACTCACCCTTGTCAAACGTGGGGTCACCGCCAAAGTCAAGCGGAGCGGTCTTTTTATTCTCAGTCGTTTTTCCTTTCTTAGCGGTAGCGGTCGTCTCAGTGATGGGTGTATCGGAAAGCATTTCATCAACGCTCATCTGGCGAGTGGGTTGCTTTTCTTCTGCGATATGCTCTTGCTTCGGGGGAACGGGAGTTGGAGCCGCTTCGGCGCGAGCCTTGCGCTCTTCTTCCTTTTGCTTTTCGCGAATCTCTTTTTCTTCAGCGCGCTTTTCGGCGCGAGCCGCTTGAATCTCGGTTATTTTAATTATGATGTAGTCGGGAGTGAGACCGAGCGCTAGCAGTACGAAGAGAAGCGAGAGGATAACGAGAATTATGTAAGAGATTACCGTATCGAACGCAAGCAACAGACCGCACGCGATAATTCCGCCAACCGTTCCGCCTCCCATAAGCATATCTCCGTTTATGAGTGCGTCGATGGCGTCGTTGCCCATCTGTATAGGCTCAAAATAGCGTTGATCTGCAATAACGCCCGCAAATGCGGCTATCATAACAAGAGTCAGAACACTCATTACAGCTTGAAGCACGAGGCGGCGCTTTGCTCGCTTGTAATCAGCATATCGCTCGCCTGAGGGGTTCATAGCTTTTTCGTCCCATTTTATATTGTAAAGTATCCATTTAATGCCGACGTAGCCCATAACTACGGGAAGCACGAACGCAGCAGGACCTATGACGGCGCACAAAAGCTGACCGAACCAATATCCAACCTCTCCGACTCCGCCGTCAAAATTTATAAGAATGAGGCAAACTCCGATAATCAGCGCAAGAACGCACATGACGTAGGGAATTATGCGAAGCGCCATATTTCTTTTTTGCTTTTTTGATTTTTTGGGATTGCCGTCGCCAATTGTCTTTGCCGCCGTTTTGATTGCCTTTTTTGCTATCTTCTTTTTTGCTGCCATCTCAAAGCTCCTTTTAATATCCGTAACTCTTTCAAAAAAGATATATAAACGTATAAAAATCTGTATTTATAAAAAAATATATATAATAATTATATCACAAATTTTTATTCGTTTCAATAATTTTATAAAAAATCGTTTGATTTTCTTTATTTACATTCAAAAAAGCAAAGTAAGGGGAGGGGCTAATGAAAATATTCAGCGAAAAGAAAGCAAAGGGCATAAAGCTGTCGCTTGCGGGGCTTCTGGCAGGTACGGTAAACGGGCTTTTGGGGGCGGGCGGCGGAATAATTATAATCTACGCGCTTAATAAGATCATCGGGGAGAAGGAGCTTGACAAAAACGGGGCGTTTGCAACGGCGCTATGCATAATGCTTCCGATATCCGTGCTTTCCGTGCTCATATATTCATCGCGCGGTCACATAAGCATGGAAGGCTTTGGCGTTTTCCTTCTTCCCGCAATTATCGGCGGAGCATTGGGCGGAGTACTGCTAGGAAAGCTGAATACAGCCTTTCTCAAAAAGCTTTTTGCAGGTCTTGTGATTATATCGGGAATTTTACTTTTGGTGAGGTAAGTGTGTTAAACAGTATTATAAGCTTTATTATCGCCACAGTTTCCGGTATGGGGCTTGGGGGTGGCGGATTGTTTGCGGTATATCTCTCGGTGTTCACCTCAACTCCACAGCTTTCCGTACAGGGCTACAATCTGCTTTTCTTTATTTTCTGCGCAGCAGCATCCGTAACGGTACAGCTTTTTAAACGTCGCATAAATTTTTTTACGGTGACGGTTATGACACTTTCGGGAATAATTGGAGCGCTCGCGGGCACCTTTCTTGCGGGTATTATGCCGGGAGAGTGGCTGAGAAAAATATTCGGGGTAATGCTTGTAAGCGGCGGAATTATGGCGCTTCGCTCTGCAATGTCGGGTACTAAAAAAGGGAAGTCCGAGGAATATTCCAAAAACTTATCGACAAAAGAAGCCGATATCGGTAAAAATACGACCGCACAAGGCGAAAAAAACAGCAAATGATATACGGCACAGCCGAAATATGAGCTTGTCGGTCGATAATATTTTTTTGTCTGATTATATTTACTCTTAAATTGCGACAAAGCTTTTGCGCCGTGTCTGCTAAAATATATGCACAGATTGTATTTTGGAAAGGACGTAAAGGGTTATGGACGTAAAAAAGAGTCTGCGGCTTGATGCCGTAAAGAAAATAAAGCTTGACAGCTTGGATATTTTGGGAGATGCGTTATACGTTGTCGCGGGAGCGGCAACGGGTATGGCTGAGCTTTCGTTTGGGGCATCACCGTTTGGATTTGCTCTTTTGTGCGCCGTGCCGCGGCGGAGAGTCCTTGCGGTATTGGCAGGACTTCTTCTGGCGTCTCTTGCTCAAAGGCAAGCCTTGCCCTTTTTGGCGTGTGTGCTTTTGACGGTTGTGCTGCGCGCTTCCTTGAGTGTTGTTGGGGGCAAGCGACGGGGTGAAAAAATATTTTCACGTATATTTGAGGAGCATATATCACTGCGTGTCGTGTCTGCGGCGATAGGCGCATTTGGACTTGGACTATACAGACTGCTCGGCAGCGGATTTCTATACTATCATCTTATAGGTGCTATAATTTCCGTTATTTTGGCAGCGCTCGCCGCGAGCCTTTGGGTAAGCGTTGGAAACGTTACGGATAAGGATTACACAAAAAGCAAGAGCATTATAATACGCGCTGTGGGCTTTGTGACGCTATGTGTGTCGGTCGTATTGGGACTTCGTGAGATATCATTTTACGGAATATCCTTTTCAGCGCTTGCCTGTATGTTTATTTCTCTTGTTGTTATGCGTAAAAAGGGAATACTGTACGCAAGCTTTCTTTCAATATTTATGGGACTTGCCGTGTCGGTAACCTATGCGCCGCTTTTCGTTTTTGCAACGCTCTGCTACGGATTTGTGTCAGGTGTTTCTCCCGTTCTTGCGGCAGTGGCAAGCTTTGCCGTTGGAATGGCTTGGGGAGTATACACGGACGGAATTTTTGCCGTAACCAATCTTTTGGCGGCGCTGCTTGCTGCGAACGTATTGTTTTTAACTGTTGATCGCCTTTTTTTCACCGAAGCAGCCGAAGCAGCTCCAACGGTGGAGCCGGCAGAGCCTACGGTCAAGAGTTACGGCGACGCGCGTGAGCTTGCGCTTGCAAGGCTTGACGATGCAGCGGGAAGAATAAAGCTTCTTTGCGAGGGCTTTTCCTCGCTGTCCGATATGCTTCTTGAGGAAACTATGAATATTCCCGATCTTACTAAAATCGGAGAAATGTCCAAAAGAGTAGGTAAAGGTCTTTCTGTTGAAATAGGTGAGATCGGTGAGACGGCGGACGGCATAGCGGCGAATAGCGAGGTTGAAGGTGATATTTACCCTGTTTATAAGAGCCTTTTTGCGGACGAGCAAAGAATGCGCGCCTTGGCGATGGACTACCGCGCGCTTTCGGATTACGTAGCCGGCATAATGGTTGAGAACGAGAGCGAATACAGCGCAGATAAGGAGCTTGGAGAGAGAATAGGAAAGGAGCTTTGCAAGACCCTCGAGCGCAACGATATGTGCGCGGGCGTATTTGGAGAGTATGCCAAACGGATAATCGTTACCTGTGGGGATATTGATATATTTGAACGTCAAAAATCTCGTATCGAGTCGGTAGTAGGCAGAGTTTGCGGCTTTCCCGTCAAAGCAAAGGAGCCCTCGGAGCTTGAGGGCGTGGCGTACGTTAGTATGTACCGCGTAGCGGTGCTCGATGCGGTATGTGCAGGTCGCAGGAGAAGTGCCGCGGGAGAGGGGAAATATTGCGGAGACAGCTTTGGAAGCGTGTTGCGCGAGGACGGAGGAAGGCTTTTTGCATACATCAGCGACGGAATGGGAAGCGGAAGTGAAGCGGCGGCAACCTCAGAGCTTTGCGCGGCATTTTTAGACAAGCTTTTGCCCGTAAATATGATGGCAAGTAAATCTCCCGATGCTACGTTGCGTATGCTAAACGGCTTTCTTTGCGGCAGAAACGGCTCTGTGATACGGGAATGCTCCGCTACCGTTGATCTTGCAATTTTCGATCTTATCGGTTGCCGTGCCGATTTTTATAAGAGCGGTGCTGCGCCTACTTACGTATTCCGTGAGGGCGCGCTGTTCAAGCTGCGCTCAAGGACAGTACCCATCGGTATCGTCAGTGACCCGGATATCGGGAGAATAAACATGGAGCTTTTACCGGGCGACGTTATAATTATGGTAAGTGACGGCATAACAGAGGGAAAGGAGGAGTGCTCGGAGCTGTTTTCAATGCTTCGTACACGCCTGCTTACTCATACGGCTGACGGCTTGGCAGATGCAATAATGGAGTATGCAGACGAGCGCGGCTGTACCGACGACGTGTCCGCTTTGGTTATCAAGGTTAGCGAAAAATCACTTTGGGAGATGCAGAAAAAGATATAAAAAAAGGACGTAGAGAAAACGGTGATGTTCTTAGCGGAGAATTCGAAAACGCCGTTAAGTGCGAGCATCGCATTTGACTGGTCGAATGCAAATGGCTAAGCACAAGTCCATATACAAACAGAAAGAGATAACAAAACGGTTTG
>SVQL01000078.1 GCA_015065365.1 Oscillospiraceae bacterium
ATTGCAACTACCTCGTATCCCTCTGCGCCGAACATCTGTCTGAATGCAAGACGTCCGATACGGCCAAAGCCGTTAATAGCAACTTTAACTGACATGATAAAATATCCTCCGTTAAATATAAAATTTTTACTGCTTTTTTAAAACAGCGTTTATCAATTATATATTTTAACTCATTTTTTGTAAATATACAAGAGGTTTGACGAAATTTTATCAATTTTGTATGATTGCACTATTTTTACCTTATTTTTCCCACATTATAGTCATATTACCCACAACAAATACAAAAACGCCCCCAATATTGTTATATTGAGAGCGTCATGTCAAGAGTCATTATTACTTAGTCTTATATTCAATCAATGCCTTTGCAAGCTGATCGGGACAAGAGGTGGGCTTAAATCCGCAGCGTATTCCCGAAAGGCGCTCTATCGCCTCGTCAATGCTCATGCCTACGAGCAATCGCGACACGCCCTGCGTGTTCCCCGCGCAGCCGCCAATTATTTTCACAGCAATGATCTTGCCGTCATCCACCTCTATTTCCATACGTCTTGAACAAACGCCGTTAGGAGTATAGTTTATCTTTTCCATTCTGTTATCCTCATTTATGTTTTATTTCGTAAAGTCCGAGTGAAGTATATCTCGGATATTCCTCATTGATATACAGTGCCATCGAGTCCGCTGCCGCATCCGGAAAATCTATTGAAAAATAATACAAATTCTTCAGCTCGTCGTAAGGTACAGGTTGAGTTCCGACAGACACAACTCGCCCGCCAAGCTCATTTGCGGCTAGCAAAATATCCGTCAGAATATCATCGCTCTCGTCAATCAGCGAAAACTCAAATCTTCTAATTCCCTTGAAGTCCGTACGAGACACAACGCCTCGACTGACAAGCGCAAAGGTAATGCTTTCCGCTCCGTCGTCTGTTTCGCATGATGCAACGTCGCATATCTTCAACTCATATCTGTCCAGCATTGAATAAAAGGAATAAAGCTTACCTTCCCTGCCATTTTCGATTGGGAGGATACAAAACTCGCACACATTGTCGAAAACCGCCTCGCAAGCCTCGGAAAAGCTACCGACATACATAGCCTTTGCGCCCTTCCCGCGGGTTGCGAAGGTCAAAAATGCATCGTCACTTCTTAAATTTTTCACGTATGCTATTTTTCCTTGGGTTTGTGCTGTCGCGCCATCCCCGCACGAATAAAGATTCTTTGCGCGAAGTGACTCGGCGAGTCTGTGTTCACTGCACAAAGTATGGCAAACGCGAGCCCTATCTCTTGCATCGGCACTTGGGCACAGCTCGACGAAGGCAGAATAGATGCCGTCCGCTCCGCTTGTGGCGTACTCATCAACAAGTCTTTTAGCAAGCATGTCCACAGATACGCGCATCTGTCTTCGGGTGTACTCGCGTCTTTTAGTAAGCACACCAACGTTTTCGCTTATTATTCCGACCTGATTTTTGATTTTTTCCATAAGCCGTTATCAGAGCTTCATGAGGATATCAAAGCTGTCCTTCATAAACTCCTGCATTTCCTCTGCTGAAAACTTCTTCTGTGAAAGCAAGGAAAGCTTATACAGATAAGATGCCGTCTGCTTTGCCTTTTCGGGGTCAGCCTCTGCCGTTTCGCAAAGCTTTGCATACATAGGAGATGCGGTATTAAGAATGAATGTGCTCTCACTCATTCCCGACACATCGCCCATACTGTACATTCTCATCATATCTTCCATTCTTCTCGACTGCTCTGAAACGTTGAGAATAGCAGGAATGCTCTCGTCCTTAAGATTATCAAACTTAAGCGTTACCTTATCATTGAGAACATCGGCGAATACAGTCTTAATTGCCTCATTCTCCACAGCCTCGCCTTCACCCTTGATGACATCTGCAACATCAGAGTCAACACGAACGAATTTGACGTTTTCCATATACTGCTCAAGCATAGTAGCAAACTGTGTATCAATCGGGTGCTCAAAGAGTGCGATCTCAATTTCCTCTGCCTCAAACATGGATATATACTGTGCCTGAAGCGCCTTATCGGTAGCATAGTAAACTGTATTCTCGTGTTTTTCCTTTGCCGCCTCAAGATACTCTTCAAAGCTCTTCGACTCGCCGTTTGTAAGTGTAAGAAGAAGAGCCTTTTTAGTTCTATCATAAAACTTTTTGTCGCGCATACAAGCGTATTTTATAAACGGGCTTATATCCTTCCATATCTTTGCGTACTCTTCCCTCTCGTTATTGCAAAGTGAGGTAAGCTTATCCGCCACCTTCTTGACGATATGCGCCGATACCTTCGATACATAGGTATTGGTTTGCAAGTAGCTTCTCGAAACGTTAAGAGGAAGCTCAGGGCAGTCAAGTACTCCCTTGAGCATAAGCAAATACTCCGGAATTACTTCCTTAATATTGTCCGCAACGTATACCTGATTATAGTATAGCTTTACCTGCCCCTCGATAGTTTCGTACTCGTTCGCGAGCTTTGGAAAATAAAGTATTCCCTTGAAGTTGAGAGGATAGTCCGCATTTATATGAATATGGAAAAGAGGCTCACGGTAATCGCTGAACACCTTTCTGTAAAAGTCAGAATACTCCTCATCGGTACACTCCGACGGAGACTTTTGCCAGAGCGGAAGCTTTTCATTGACGGGCTCTGCCGCCTTTTCCTCCTCACCCTCCTTTACCTCTGCCGAAGCATCAACAAGGTATATATCCTCGGGCATAAACGCGCAATACTTTTCAAGCATAGCACGGATTTTGGAAACAGAAAGATACTCCTTCTCTTCCTCAGCAATATGCATAATCACCGCTGTGCCGTGCTGCATCTTGTGCGTCGGCTCCATCTCATACTCGCCGTTCTCGTTGCATATCCAACGAACTGCGTCAGCACCTGTATAAGATTTGGTAATCACCTCAACCTTATCGCTGACCATAAAGGCAGAATAAAAGCCCAATCCGAAATGTCCGATAATACCGTTCTTGGAATCGGACTCGTTTTCGTACTTTTCGATAAATTCAACTGCGCCCGAAAGAGCTATGTTACAGATGTATTTCGTTAGCTCCTCCTCGGTCATACCTATTCCGTTATCCTCAACGGTAAGCGTTCCCGCCTCCGAGTCAACGGTAACGGTTATGCGGTAGCACTCATCCGACGGCTCACGAACCCCCAAGGACTCAAGTCTGCGAAGCTTGGTTATCGCGTCCGTCGCGTTTGAAACTATCTCGCGAAGAAATATATCCTTCTCGGAATAGAGCCACTTCTTTATTATGGGAAATATATGCTCTCTGTCAACGGATATTCCGCCGTTCTTACGATTGTTCTCCATTTTCATTACTCTCCTTTGTTCTGCTGCGGTTATTATTCTTTTTTTCCTTTTCCTTCTTTTTCCTAAAAATCTTATGCTCGACCTTGTAATAAAGTCTTCTTACAAGCGGAACGCGCACCTTATGCGGGTCAACAACATCATCCTTATGGTAATACTCTGCCGTTTCTATTGGCTTACCCTTTTTTTGCAGGCGCGTTTCTATAAGCTCCTTGACAATAGTAATGAATACCGCAAATACCGGAACGCCTATTATCATTCCGATAATTCCAAAGTATTCGCCCATTATGATTATAGCTATAATTACGCTGAGTGAACTGATTCCCGTTTTCTCTCCGAGTATCTTCGGAGATATGATGTTACCCTCGATCTGCTGAACTACTATAATAAGGACGAGGAACAAAATAGCCTTTTTAGGGTCAACTATGAAAATGATAAGGAACGACGGTATAGCTCCCATGATCGGTCCGAAGATCGGGATAATATCCGTAACGCCGATAATAGCGGAAATAAGGAATGGATACGGCATTTTAAATATAGTCATAAGTGCGAGCATTATAAACATGACGCACAGCGAGCCGAGCACCTTTCCTACGAAATACCCGAGAAAGGTTTTATGAGTTATGCTCGCGTACTTGCAGACTCTGTCCATATACTCATCGGAAAGCACCGCATTTCCGAACTTTCTCGCCTGAGCGAGCAGTCTTTCCTTGGAAACGAGCATATATACGGCGATAAATATACCCAAAACCGTATTAGCAACACCGGTAAACATTCCCGAAGCATACTGGATAACCTTTTCCTTTATGAAGTCAAACACACTACCCGAAACCTTAAGAAAATCTCGGATTGCCGCGTTTATGTCTTCCTTGCTTACGTATTCATTGTCACTCGGAGCAATCTTTTGAACGAACTCGTTTATAAGATTTGCCGTTTTCGTCATGTGATCGTCGTAATTTTCAATGAAGTCCTTAGCACCGTCTATCAGAGAAGGAATAAATATCCACAAAAGTATTGCAAAGAACGCGGCTGCAACCAAAAGCGTACATGTTATAGACAGCGCTCTGCGCAACCCCTTTTTATTTATTTTCAAAAAGACCTTAAACTCAAAAAAGCGAAGCAAGGGATTGAGAAAATACGCAAGTCCCGCGCCTATAATTATCGGCGTAAGCACACCGATCACCGAGGAAAAGAAGCCGGAGATCGAATCGACGTTGACAATTACGTAGAACAGCACTAATGCTACTACGCCTAATGCAAGCGCGATCGTCAGTCCCTTCCTTTTATTTTCAAAAAATTTCATAAAACTCCTCCACCTATGCTCATATACGGTTAGAAAATTCCGCCGCTTACATAATATATTATTTTACATTTTTTTTTGCTACAAGTCAATAGTATTTTTCTTTTTTTACATATTTATCACATTTTATATCATTTCACTTGAAAAAAAGTCAAAAATATGGTATATTATTTTAAAGCTTACTTTAGGAGATAAAACATGGCGAGAATAACACGCAAGGCGTTTGCAAAAATAAATCTTCATCTTGACGTCACGGGTATTCGCACGGATGGCTTTCACAGTGTTAATACGGTTATGCAGAGCATTTCTCTTTGTGACGAGGTAACTGTCTCTCTGTCCGATTCGGAAGGCTTCACGCTTGCCTGCAACGTGGCGGGCGTTCCGCTTGACGAAAAAAATTTAGCGGCACGCGCGTTTATTGCTTACAAAGCAGCTACAAATATGCCGCTCGGCGCGCATATTTCAATAAAGAAAAGCATACCCATAGCTGCAGGGCTTGCGGGTGGCAGTGCGGACGCCGCCGCAACGCTTCTTGCGCTCAACGAGCTTTGCAATCAGCCACTCTCTATATCTGAGCTATGTGAAATAGGCGCTCGCCTTGGCTCGGACGTTCCGTTCTGTATCGTCGGTGGCTCAGCTTTTGCCGACGGCAAGGGCGAAGTGCTTCACCCCTTCCCCTCTATGCCCGAATGTACAATCGTAATCGCTTGCGGCGGTGAGGGAGTGTCAACACCCGAGGCTTACCGCACTCTTGACAGAATTTATAATAATTTTTCATCTGCCGAGGATTATACGCCGGCTGATATTAGCCAACTGCACATGGCGGCGAGTGCAAACGATATATTCGCGGTATCAAACAGTCTTTACAACATTTTTGAAGAACCGATTTTGTCCGTTCGCCCCGTAGCCTCAAAATTAAAGAGCACTATGCTTAAGTGCGGCGCGATTGGCGCTATGATGAGCGGTAGCGGTCCGTCCGTTTTCGGGATATTTACCGACTCCGCTTCCGCAATGCTTGCGTGCAAAAAAATAGAGACGCTTGGTGTAACGCCATTCGTTTGTACGCCGACGGGTAAAATTGACTAACCTATGGGGCACTTTATCAAGCTCCCCCCTATTTTTCAAAAATATACTTGACAAATCGGCATTATTATGTTATAATACTGCAAAATACATAATGATTTTGAAGAGGAGAACTGCACTCGTGGGCAACGGCGATAGTGACGGGAACTGTCGAAGTACCTTGAACGCAACCGAATAATTATCTTTGACGCATAACTTTGGAAGAGATTCCGAGCTATGCTTTTTTGCGTTGGTGCACCTTCTTTCAAAAATCTTATTATTTATCCGTTTTAACGGAAATACATTTTTCTTTATTTAGGAGTAAAAAATGCCTGACGGTAGTTTATGGATGATAATTTTAATGGTCATCTGCCTTGCCTTTTCCGCTTTCTTTTCCTCGAGTGAAACAGCCTTTACCTCGTTCAACAGAACGAGAATGAAGAATAAAGCCGAGGAGGGTAACAAGAGAGCCGCGCGAGTACTTAAAATGAGTGAGAACTACGACAAGCTTCTCTCTACGATTCTCGTCGGTAACAACATAGTTAACATTCTTCTGTCCTCCGTTGCGACGGTTTGGTTTATAGCGCTTTTGGCTAATACGAGAGTATCAGGATACGCTTCCGCAATATCCACTGCCGTAATAACGGTAATCGTTCTTATATTCGGTGAAATTACTCCCAAGAGCCTTGCAAAGGACCATCCCGAGGGATTTGCTATTGCCGTTTCGGGATTTCTCAAGGCGATAGTTACGTTACTTACACCAATAAACTTTATATTCATGCTTTGGAAAAAGCTCGTAACAAAAATATTCAAGCCTTCCGAGGAAGAAGCAGTCACCGAGGGCGAGGTGCTCACGCTCATAGACGAGGCTCACGAGGACGGCAGCATTGACGAATACAACAAAGAGCTTATCGAAAACATATTTGAATTCGATGATCTAACCGCCGGCGAAATTGCCACACACCGAACGGAAATCACTATGCTCGCAATTGACGACCCCGAAGACGAGTGGAATGACATAATCAACAACAATCGCTTTACTCGCTTTCCCGTTTACGGCGAGAGTGTTGACGATATCGTCGGTATTCTTGATGCTCGTGCATATTTCAGACTTGAGGACAAGAGCCGTGAAAGCGTCCTTGCAAATGCAATAACTCCCGCATATCTCGTGCCCGAAACGGTAAAGGCTGACGTGCTTTTCAGAAACATGAAAGCTAAAAAGGAATTTTTCGCAATCGTTCTTGACGAATACGGCGGAGTCCGCGGTATCGTTACGCTTACAGATATTATCGAGTGTCTTGTCGGTGACATAAACGAGTCCGATGACGAGGAGGAAGCAGAAGAGCTTATTTATGTTCTTGACGAAAACAAGTGGCAGATAAACGGTACCACTCCTATGTCAGACGTTGAGGAGGCGCTCGGAGTTGACTTGCTGGACGAGGATTCCGAAACCTTTAGCGGATACGTTCTCGGCATCTACGGTTCTATCCCCGAAGACGGCGCTTCATTTGAGCTTTCTACCGAGACTCTTGATATTTCCATCGAGTCGATAAAGGATCATAAAATCGAAAAGGCAATCGTTTCCCTCAAGATCGCTGACGGAGAAGAAGCTGTTGAAGAAAAAGAATAAAGACGTGGGGCTGTCACATTTGGCAAGACCGAAAAAGTCCGATAATAAATAAAAAAACACCCATTTACATTGAAGTTTTGTAAATGAGACAGTAATATGTGGAAATTCTACGAATTTCTTCAATTTAATGGACTTTTTCTACCGCCGTTTTCGAGGCTCGACGTACACTTGTACGCCTCACGCCTCGAATAACGACGCTTCTTGCTCAAATCTGCCTATCCCCTAAACAGGGGGT
>SVQL01000079.1 GCA_015065365.1 Oscillospiraceae bacterium
TTTTCTACCGCCGTTTTCGAGGCTCGACGTACACTTGTACGCCTCACGCCTCGAATAACGACGCTTCTTGCTCAAATCTGCCTATCCCCTAAACAGAGGGTGTCTCAAATTTGCATTTGAGACACCCTCTTTTTATTCTTAATGTCAGTATTTTGTCAATTCTAATGCTCAAAAGTGACAATGACAAAATTTTAACAAAATTTCATATAAAAGGCTTGACAGAAATATAACAATGTGTTATAATTGCTTATATCAATTCCTTTGGAGGATTTTTATGGAGATTTTAATAGTAGCGGTAACCCTTGCTTGCTCGGTGCTCGCCTTGCTTTTTGCGGTTATCTTGGCTTGCAGAGTGATGAAATTTTCAGAGGGTACTGACCTGATGAAGCGTATCTCGCTTTCCATTCGCCGCGGTGCAAACGCATTTTTGAAAAGACAGTATAAAATCGTACTTATCTTCTTCGGAGTAATGTTTGCACTCCTCGGAGTTATGGCAATATTCGGACTTCTCAATCCATTTACGCCGTTTGCATTTATTTCGGGCGGCTTCTTCTCTGCTCTTTCGGGCTTTATAGGAATGAAGATTGCTACTGCCTCAAATGCAAGAACTGCCAACGCCTGCCGTGAAGGCCTTAATAAAGGACTTCGCGTTGCCTTCAGTGCAGGAAGCGTAATGGGCTTTACCGTCGTTGGTCTTGGACTTCTCGACATTTCCCTTTGGTTTCTTATCTTGAAATTCGGATTCGGACTTCAGCCGTCTGAAATCACAGGCGCTATGCTGACCTTCGGTATGGGAGCTTCGTCTATGGCGTTGTTTGCACGTGTTGGCGGCGGTATATTCACTAAAGCTGCTGACGTTGGCGCAGACCTCGTCGGCAAGGTCGAGGCAGGAATACCTGAGGACGACCCCAGAAATCCCGCGGTTATCGCAGATAACGTAGGCGATAACGTCGGTGACGTTGCGGGAATGGGCGCTGACCTTTACGAGTCCTACGTCGGCTCAGTAGTTTCAGCATGCGCGCTGGGTGTTACCGCATTCGCCAATATTCGCGCAATGGCTCTTCCTATGCTTCTTGCTGCTGTGGGAGTAATATGCTCCATTCTCGGAACCTTCCTTGTAAGAACCAAAGAGGGTGCAACGCAAAAACAGCTTCTCCGCGCGCTTTCAAGAGGAACTAATTTCTCTGCTATACTTATCGCGCTTGCGGCGTTCCCGCTCGTATATTTCGTGCTCGGTAAGGAATACTGGCCCGTTTATTTTGCCGTTTTGGCAGGACTTATCGCAGGTGTGCTTATCGGTCAGGCTACCGAATATTTCACCTCGGACAGCTACAAGCCTACCCGCAATCTTGCGGCTACCTCTGAAACGGGTACGGCTACCATAGTTATAGGCGGCTTATCCGTCGGTATGCTCTCAACCCTCCTTCCCGTTATTATAGTTTCCGTCTGCGTGCTCGTCGCTTATTTCGTTTCGGGCGGTGCTACAAGCGTTTCAAGAGGTCTTTACGGAATAGCTCTTGCCGCTGTCGGTATGCTTTCCACCTTGGGTATAACTCTTGCCACCGATGCTTACGGTCCCGTTGCCGATAATGCGGGAGGAATTGCCGAAATGGCAGGTCTTGAAAAAGAGGTAAGAGAACGCACAGACGCTCTTGACTCGCTCGGAAACACGACCGCCGCGACGGGTAAGGGCTTCGCTATCGGCTCTGCCGCGCTCACAGCTCTTGCACTCATGGCTTCTTACATTGACAAGGTAAAGACCATCGACGGAGGCGCAGAATCTATCTCAAATCTCAGCATCACCAACCCCACAGTTCTCGTAGGCTTGTTCATAGGCGCATGCCTTCCCTTCGTTTTCGCCGCTCTTACCATGAATTCCGTAGGTCGCGCAGCGCAAAGCGTAGTCAAAGAGGTTCGCCGCCAGTTCAAGGAAATAACGGGGCTTATGGAAGGAAAGGCTGAGGCTGATTACGCATCCTGCGTTGACCTTTGCACGAAAGCCAGCCTTCGTGAAATGATACTCCCCACCGTGGTGGCTATCGCAGTTCCCGTAATCGTGGGAATTATCCTCGGCTGTACGGGAGTTGTCGGAATGCTCGCAGGAGCTACCGCGTCGGGCTTCCTTATGGCTGTATTCATGTCAAACTCGGGCGGTGCTTGGGATAATGCCAAAAAGTACATAGAAAGCGGTACTCACGGCGGAAAGGGCTCGGATTGCCACAAGTCTGCCGTCGTTGGAGACACTGTCGGCGATCCCTTCAAGGACACAGCAGGTCCTTCCATCAACATACTTATCAAGCTGCTCTCTATGGTATCTATCGTTTTTGCGGCTATCGTTGTTAATTTTTCAATACTGTAAATTCAAGACGGCGTATCCACGTTTCAGGTGCGCCGTCAATTTTTATACGCTCAATATTCGACAAAGTTTATTTTCAGTTTAGAAAACAGTGATAACATAATTTTTATAATATATATTTATAAAGAAGGATGGAGCTATGACTACTTACATTTTGTATAACCCTAAAGCAGGCAAAGGCAATATCAATGACGACATAAAGAAGATCTCTGCCTTGTATGAGGATGAAGTTGAATGTATAGACGTTACCACTCTTGAAAATCTCCCTGATTTTGTACTTCAAAAGAATGAAAACGAAGCGATTGTTATTTGCGGCGGTGACGGAACCATCAACAAATTCGTAAATATGGTTGATACCGATTCGATAAAATGCGACATTCTTTACTACCCCGCGGGAACGGGCAACGATTTTCTTTCCGATCTCGGCAAGACCGCGCTCGAATGTCCTATCAGCATCAAGGAATACTTCAAGGACCTTCCCATGGTGCAAATAAACGGCGTTGACTATAAATTCATAAACGGCGTAGGCTACGGCATCGACGGCTACTGCTGCGAGGTTGGAGATGCGCTCAAGGCGTCCTCCGATAAGCCCGTAAATTATACCGCTATTGCCATAAAGGGCCTTTTGTTTCACTATAAGCCCACGGGAGCTACCGTCACGGTTGACGGAAAGGAATACCGCTTTAAAAAGGTATGGATAGCTCCGACAATGAAGGGACGCTACTACGGCGGCGGCATGATACCCACGCCCGATCAGTCGCGCAACGATCCCGACGGTAAGCTTTCAGTTATGGTATTCCACGATACGGGCAAGATAAGCACACTCGCTATATTCCCCTCGATATTTAAGGGCAAGCACGTAAATCACAAAAAGGCTGTGACCGTTTATTCGGGACACGAAATAACCGTCCAATTCGACGAGCCGCGCCCCTTGCAGGTTGACGGAGAAACCATTCTCGGAGTAACCGAATACACGGCTTTCTCAAAGGTTTCGGCAAAGGTTTAATAATCGCATTTGACCGGTCAAACGCACTATGGGCTAAGCCCAACCCCTTATAACGACAGAAGAGAGAACAAATCGGGAAAACCGAAATGTTCTCTCTTTTTCTGTTGATTTAATGAAATCGTGGCTAAGCCACGATGAAATCTTCACTTTGTTCAGATGAAATCCAAGGCGTTGCCTTGGATGAAATCAAATCCGTCTAAACACCACCCTGCGAAGTAGGATTTCACCGCAGAGCGATTTCATCCACCATAGGTGGATTTCACCCGTCGAAGACGGATTTGACTGCGTGATACTCCGTTAAGAGTATCACGCTAAAGCGATCAACCTCTTTTGATATGTTAAGATGTTTCGGCAACGTTAAAAAGCTCTTACCGTTTTTTTGAACACTTCTCCGCGCTCTGCAAAGTTTTTAAAAGCGTCAAAGCTTGCCGATGCAGGCGATAGAAGAACTGCGTCGCCCGTCGCCGCGCTCTCTCTCGCAAAGCTTACCGCGTCAATAAAATCAGCATTATACGCAAGGGTTATATTTTTACCCTTCCCCGTTAATTCGCGGTATTTTTCTATTTCCTCACCTATCAGCTTACCCGTCGCGCCCGTAAGGGAGACAGTATGCACGCCGCCGTGCTCAACTATGGCAGAAGCCAAGGGCGCATACGGAATTTTTTTATCGTATCCGCCGCATATAAGCACTATACTGCGCCCCGTCATAGCGGAAAGCGCTGCCGCCGTTCGCGTAGGTGAGGAATCTATTGACGAATTGTAATAAGCCACTCCATCAAGCTCTCTGACAAGCTCAAGTCGGTGCTCAACGCCGCTAAAGCTTCTTGCAACAGACAAATATACCGAGCTGTCCACCGTGCCGTACGTAATCGCCATGGCGGTCATAAAATTCTCAACGTTGTGCTGCCCCGGCACCTTGATCTCAGTTACCGACAGCAAAGGAGTCTTACTGTTTCTGTCAGATACGCAAATACAGCCGCCGTCCACAAAAATGGCGCGAGCGTTATCATTCTCCGCAAAGCCCTCGAATATTTCCTCAAATGAATGCTTTTTAGAGGAAAACAGTATTATTTCAAGCTTCTTTCGCGAGGCGTATTCTTTTGCTATATTCAACGTGCACTCGCAGTCCGCGTTTGTAACAAGCCTTTCGGTATTCTCACCTATGATATTCTTCTTCGCACATACGTACTCGTCCATATCAACGTGCCAATCAAGGTGATTTGGCGACACGTTGGTTATCGCAACGTATCTCGGCGTATGTCGAATACCCATAAGCTGAAAGCTTGAAAGCTCAAGCACTGCGTTGTCATCAGCCGTCATCTCTTCGCATTGCGTAAGCAAGGGAGTGCCGATATTTCCGCCGACGAAGGTATTTCCATGCCCTGTTCGCTTACATTCCTCAGTCAAAATCAAGCCCGTAAGCGTCGTCGACGTCGTCTTTCCGTCGCTTCCCGTGATAGCAAAGGTTTTAGCGAGAGTCAGATGCAAAAACAACTCCATCTCCGAGGTTATCTCTGCGCCGCCGTCAGCCGTTATTCGGTCGGGGCGAATACCCGGCGAGCGGAATATAAGCTCGCCCTTTACGTCCTCAAACGAGCCATCAGCCACAAAACGGACTCCCCTTTTTTCAAGCTCCTGTGCGTCAGCGCCAAGCTTGCTCACCTCTGCCTTGTCGTAAACAGTAAGCGGCAAGCCCGCCTTAGCAATCACCTTGGCAAGCGGCAGATTGGAAACTCCGAGTCCAAGAATCGCACACTGCCTTCCACCGATATATTTAAACAAGCTACCGTTATCCATAAGCTTCCTCCAAGCCCCAAATACGGGGGCAATATATATTATATAATTCATCGGCGCATTATTCAAGTATATTTTTAGGTAATTAACCGTTTTTTTACATAAAAACCTAAAAAAGCCCTTTTCAAAACGGAAATTTTATGATAAAATATAATAGTATACTTATATTTTTGGAAGGTAATATAATGGCTACTAAAAATACGGCAAAGGGTCAGTACAATGACCAAAGTATAAAAGCGCTCAAGGGTGCGGACAGAGTAAGAAAGCGCCCGGGCGTTATTTTCGGCTCGGACGGTCTTGAGGGCTGTGAGCACTCCTTCTTTGAGATACTCTCAAACTCCGTTGACGAGGCGCGCGAGGGCCACGGAAATGAAATAAAGGTTATCGCGTATAACGACCGCTCTATCTCGGTAGACGACCACGGACGCGGAGTTCCGCTCGGATACAACGAGGCAGAGGGACGCTGGAACTGGGATCTCATTTACTGCGAGCTTTACGCGGGTGGTAAATACGACAATAACAACGGCGACTCCGCATACGAGTTTTCTCTCGGTCTTAACGGTCTTGGCGCGTGCGCTACGCAGTATTCCTCTGAATTCATGGACGTTTATTCCTACGACGGCATAAACGAATATAAAATAAGCTTCCGTCGCGGAGAGCCCGTCACAGAGCTTATGACGCGCCCTCTTGACAAAAAGGAGAGAAGAACGGGAACCGTCATTCATTGGCGCCCGGACATAGAGGTATTTACCGACATAAACATACCCGTCGAGTTTTTTGAGGAGACCATGCGCCGCCAGTCGGTCGTAAACGCGGGAATCAAATTCGTGCTTGAGCATCAGAACACGGACGGGAAATTCGAGTCAAAGGAATTTTTCTACGAGAACGGTATTTCCGACTATATCTCCGAGCTTGCGGGCACCTCAAGCCTTACGCAGCCCGTGCTCTGGCATCTGGAAACGCAGGGCCGCGACCGCGCGGACAAGGACGAGTACAAGCTAAAGGCGGACTTCTCCTTCTGCGTGTCAAACAACGCCGCAATGACGGAGTACTACCACAACTCAAGCTTCCTTGAGTACGGCGGTTCTCCCGACAAGGCTGTACGCGTCGCGTTCGTTTACGCGCTTGATAAGTATATCAAAACTCAGGGTAAGTACAACAAAAACGAGTCAAAAATAACGTGGGGCGACGTTGCGGACTGCCTTTGCATCGTAATAAACAGCTTCTCCACTATGACCTCGTACGAAAACCAGACCAAAAAGTCCATTACCAACACGTTTATTTACGAGGCTATGACGGAGTTCCTCAAGTCAAATCTTGAGATATATTTCGTCGAGAATCCAGCCGCCGCTGACGCTTTTGCCAACCAAGTCCTTATAAACAAGCGCAGCCGCGAGCGTGCCGAGTCCGAGCGCCTTACCATAAAGAAAAAGCTTACGGGTACGCTTGACATATCCAACCGAGTTGAAAAGTTCGTAAACTGCCGCTCCAAGGACCCCGCAATAAGAGAGCTTTATATCGTAGAGGGTGACTCCGCGCTGACGTCCTGTAAGCTCGGAAGAAACGCCGAATATCAGGCTATTATCCCCGTAAGAGGTAAAACGCTCAACTGTATGAAGAGCAGCTACGAAAAGATATTCAAAAACGACATTATTACCGACCTTTTGCGTGTTATCGGCTGCGGCGTTGAGATAAACGGCAAGGTAAAGGGCGACCTGACCACCTTCGACATGAATCTGCTTCGTTGGTCGAAAATAATTATTTGTACCGATGCCGACGAGGACGGCTTCCAGATACGCACGCTGCTTTTGACACTGTTCTACCGCCTGCTCCCCACCCTTCTTAAAGAGGGAAAGGTGTTTATAGCCGAGTCGCCTCTTTTTGAGATAACAGTCAAGGGCAAAAAGGACGAGGATAATATACTTTTTGCTTACAACGAATTTGAAAAGGCTGAAATTCTCAAGTCACTTGAGGGCAAGAAGTACACGCTCCAGCGCTCCAAGGGACTTGGTGAAAATGAGCCCGACATGATGTGGAAAACCACCATGAATCCCGAAACGCGACGCCTTATCGCCGTAACTCCTACGGACGCGGCTCTTACCGAACAGATGTTCGACACACTGCTTGGTGACAATCTCCCCGCAAGAAAGGAATTTATTGCGCTCCACGGCAACGAATACATGAAGGACGCGGATATATAAAGAAAAAAGGACGTAGATTTAGCGTGATACTCTTAACGGAGTATCACGCAGTCAAATCCGTCTTCGACGGGTGAAATCCACCTTCGGTGGATGAAATCGCTTCCGCGGTGAAATCCTGCTTTGCAGGGTTGTATTTAGACGGAT
>SVQL01000004.1 GCA_015065365.1 Oscillospiraceae bacterium
GTTTCCCGGCGTAAGCTCAATACCGGTAATGTCCATGATCTTTTCTTGAATGTTCTTGTTCATATATCCCCCATCAGCATATAAAAAGGTGCGCAACCGAAGCTACGCACCGAAAAACGCCAACTCCAATTGTCGCCAAACAAAACCAACTTCACGGATAAACACCACATGCAAGTCAGCGGAGCAAGCGTTTTTGCCTGATTTCATCTGACTCACAAAAATAGGTGTAGGAACAAGACCCCCTACAAAAATAGGGCGTTTATCCTTGAAAGTTATTTGGTTTTGTTTGGCACAATTATTATATCACATTTTTTGCAATTTGTAAATATATTTGGTGAAATTTATAGAAATTACCTTCCGGGTGGTAGAAAAAGCCTCCCTTGTGTAAAGGGAGGTGGCACGGCTTGCCGTGACGGAGGGATTGTAAAAGATTAGATTTTTCATTGGAACAATCCCTCAGCCGCCTGCGGCGTCAGCTCC
Organism: Oscillospiraceae bacterium; assembly: GCA_015065365.1. Taxonomy (GTDB): domain Bacteria; phylum Bacillota; class Clostridia; order Oscillospirales; family CAG-272; genus HGM12713. Next base: position 481 of record SVQL01000004.1, read on the forward strand.
CTTTACACAAGGGAGCCTTATTTGTTGTTCACCTATGGCTCATCAATTTTCCTGACAAGCACTGCATTTGTGTCCACAAACGCAAAATACGGCATACCTCTTTTGAGATATACCGTATTCCGCAAAACTGTCCTTTAGAGCAACGCCCTAAAGGCTGATTTTTTCGCCTTCGTGTCGGGAGCTTTTGATATTAAATATTATTGTTTATCGCGGAAAGCTCGCTTACGGGGGAGCCATCCATTTTGAGGATTACATCACAAAACTCAAGCTCGCTTTTATCATGTGAAATCATAATAGCACTTCGTTCCTTCAGAAAATCAAGAACGGTTTGGACTGTATGTCGCTTGTTTTCATCATCAAGCCCTTTAAACGGCTCATCAAGCAAGAGTAAATCAGGCTCGTACGCTAATGCTCTTGCTATGGAAACGCGTTGCTTCATACCGCCCGATAGCTCATTTGGATATTTATCTTCACTTCCTGTAAGAAACAAGTTAAGGTAATATAAGGCTTTGTGCTTGTCACGGCAGGTGCACATTACGTTTTCAAGTGAATTCAGCCACGGAAAAAGTCGAGGCTCTTGAAAAATATAGCCTATTTTTTTTGTATCTGATATAATATTGCCTTCTTTTAATTGAACTGTTCCTGCAATAACATTTATAAGCGTCGTTTTACCTATTCCTGAGCTACCGGTAATACCGTAAATCTTTCCTTTTTCAAACTCAAATGAAAGATTTTTTATAACCGTTTGCTTGTCGAATGCAACCGTAATATTTTCAAGCTTTATCATTGCTACCGCCTTTCGGAAGTATTCTTAACTTACTTCCAATTTTTTCAATGCCCGTAATAAATAGCTTTTCAAATACCATGCTCAAAATAATGACAACTAAAGTCCATGCAAAGAGTGTTGGAAGCTCTAAATAAGTTTTGGACAAATATAATTCAGTACCTATGGCGCGCCGTGGTGTTGTAAGAACCTCGGCAGAAATCCCCGCCTTCCATGCAAGACCGAGAGCAGACTTACATGCTGCCATGAAAAAGGGAGCAACTGACGGTAGATAAAGTCTGTAAAGCTTTTGGTAAGTACTGAATTTGTATACCTTTGTAACCTCAAGAAGGGAATTATCAACAGAACGTATACCTTCACAAACGTTAGACCAAACAATTGGAATAACGATAAGCGAGGTAATGAAGATAGGTAGCGTGACGCTATTTATCCATAACCAAGCAAGTATTATAAACGAGGCGACGGGAGTTGCTTTTACAACACTCAGCAAAGGGGATAACAGAGTGTCAAGTATACGGATGTTTACTGTCAACACCGCTAATAAAATTCCAATAACAATGGAAAAAAGTATTCCTAAAAATACACGTACAAGAGATATGCCGGTAGATAACCAAAAATCAGCTGTCGTAACGAGAGAAGTGAGCGCTTTTACAACGGATATAGGTGTTGGAAAGAGGATTTCATTATTAACAGTTAAGGAGATCAACGACCATATAGCGATCCAAAAAACGGATACGCCAATAATTTTTATTGCTTTAAAAATTATTTTCTTCACGGTAATTGATCTCCTTGCATAATTTTTTAGTTATTTAGCAACGTAATAGAAGCTGTCCGTCGGCATCGCGCCGCCGATTGATGTTTTGTCATAAGCAAAAATCTTTTCGCAGAAGGTGTTCATAACGGGTTTCATATCCTCGCCTGCGATATAGCAGATGTTGCAGTTGGGAAGTGCCTTCTTTGCAATAGCGGCTTTGGGAAGAATGGTAGCGTTTACTATCATTTCGATTGCCTCATCCGAGCCACCGCTTATAAATTCAACGGAAGCCTTGTAATCCTCAAGGAACTTTTTGATTTCTGCGGGATGTTCTTCTGCAAAAGCCGTGTTTACAACAAGACAACCCTGGACAAGAGTGTTTTCTCCGTTGATCTTTTCCCACTCGTCAGTAAGATTCAATGCAACTTTTACATTGGGGTTTCCGCTTGTGGTTACGCTTACCTTAGGCTCGGGAAGAACAGCAATGGATGCTTTTCCTGCTACTACTGCAGTCTGAAGCGCATCGGGACTGTTATAGGTGGTTGTGTCTATGGTTACGTTTTTTACACCTGCGGAATTTAAAAGAGCCGCGGTAATATATTCGGGATTGGAGCCTGCACCGGGAACGTAAACTGTCTTACCTTCAAGGTCAGACAGAGAGGTTATATTTTCTCCGTTTTGCAAAAGATAAAGAACGCCGAGAGTATTGAGCGCGAGAAGCTGGATCTTGCCTTCTGATTTGTTGAACAGCTTGACGGCAACGTTCGTGGGAAGCGCCGCAATCGCGCATTCGCCGTTGATGATAGCACCCGTAATGGCGTCTGCCGACGTATAAAGAGATATGTTATAATTCATCTCGTCTGTGCCGTTGCTCGCTGAATCAATCATTTGAGCCATACCGAGAGCAGTAGTACCGTTGAGCGCGTAAACTTTAATTTCGAGCTCCTTATCTGCCTTGGCACAAGATGCGAAGGGAAGAAGGAGAGCAAGTGTAAGAGTAAGAATGATAATACGAATAAGCTTTTTTTTCATGTTTTTTATCCTTTCATGAGTAAATTTGTTTTATAAAAATCTCATTTGCAATATTGCAAAAGAGCATATTTATCAGGAATTATTATTTTTTTCCCGGTCCTTATGATCAAACCATTGTCTGAAAGTGCATCAAGTGCTCGATAAAGTGAAGCTCTGCCAATATTCAGCATTTCTGAAAGCGAGGACATTGAGACGTTTGAGTCAAAAACTCCGTCATGCTCATTTTCGGCAAGAAAAACACATAGCTTTTTTTCTGTGCTGCCTGCAGTGAGTGTCGATATTTTTTTGTTAAGATATACTATCTTGTTGCTCAAAAGGGAAAGATACGCAGTAAGTAGTTTTTTGTCATTTTCAAGAAGCCGTTTAAAAGCGTTTTCACATATCAAAATAACGGTGGTATCACCCTTGGCTGTTATAATACTTGGGAAATTTTCATTGTCGGAATAAAGATTTGCAATGCCGAACATTTCGTTTTCCTTTATTACCTTTAGAAGCGTATTCTCAGGTGAAGCAGAGGTGGCAACAATGGCGCTTCCTGAAGAAATTATACCTACGTATTTTTCTTTAAATTCCGGCGAAAAAATAGTTTCTCCCGAACGGAATTTCTTTACATGGACTGTGTCATCGTTTAAAAAAAGCTCTATATTCTCAGGACTGGAATGTTTAAAAATAGAATTGTTTGCAAGATATTCTCGGATTGTTTCATTATGCATAACAGACTCCTTAAAGAATACTGTCTCAAATGAGACAATATAATTATACAATGATTTTATGTGATTGTCAATAGGATAGTTGTAGTTATATGTAAATAAAATGTTAATTATACGGTAAATATGTTCTATTATGTGCAAAAAAGTAGTATAATTACTTGATGTATATTTAACGGATAGAGGGGGAGAAAATGACACTTTTAATACTTGCGGCAGGAATGGGCTCGCGCTACGGTGGACTAAAGCAGCTCGATCCAATAACGGATAACGGAGAATTTATAATAGATTTTTCCGTTTACGATGCAATGGTAAGCGGATTTGATAAAATAGTTTTTGTTATCAAAGAAGAAAACCTTGAGCTGTTTAGAGAAACTATCGGTAAAAGATTTGAGGACAAGGTAAAGGTAGAATACGCGTTCCAAAAGCTTGACGACCTACCCGCAGGGTACAGTGTTCCCGAAGGCAGAGCAAAGCCTTGGGGCACGGCGCAGGCAATGCTTGCGGCACGCCATATAGTCAAGGAACCGTTTGCGGTTATTAACGCAGACGATTTTTACGGAAGAAGCGCCTACATATCCTTGGCGACGCATTTGAAGAATGCTTATGATACTCAGTACTGTATGGTTGGGTATATACTTGAAAACACGCTTACGGAAAACGGAACTGTTTCAAGAGGGGTGTGCGAGGTTGAAGACGGATATCTTGTAGACGTTGTGGAAAGAACTAAGATATGTCGTGATGGTGAGCGTGCATTCTTTGCAGAAGGAGAGGAGCAATTTGATGTTTCTCTTAACGCCGTAGTTTCTATGAACTGCTGGGGCTTTACTCCCGATATTTTTGACAAGGTAAGTCTTGGTTTTGAGAAATTCTTGGCAGAAAACAATGGCGACGTGAAGCGCGAATATTATCTGCCTTTCGCAGTTAAGGAGATAATGGACAAGGACGAGTGCTCCGTGAGAGTATATTCTTCTGCGGATTCTTGGTACGGTGTTACTTACAAGGAGGATAAGGAGCACGTTTACAATAGCCTCGCTGCTCTTAAGGCTAACGGCACTTATCCCCAAAAGCTTAATGAAAAAAAGGAGAAATAAAATGGCAATACTTATTACGGGTGGTGCGGGATATATAGGCTCGCATACGATGGTTGAACTGCTTGAGGCAGGTAGAGAGCTTGTAGTCGTAGATAATTTTTATAACAGCAAGCCCGAGGCGCTCGAAAGAGTAAAAAAAATAACGGGCAAGGATTTCAAATTCTATAAGGTTGATTTGCTTGATTACGATGCGCTCGATAAGGTGTTTTGCGAAAACGATATAGATAGCTGTATTCATTTTGCAGGACTCAAGGCAGTTGGCGAATCCTGCACGAAGCCCTTGTTCTATTATCACAACAATATAACGGGTACACTTAACCTTTGCGATATTATGCAGAAGCATGGTGCAAAGCGAATAGTATTCAGCTCATCCGCAACCGTTTACGGAAAGCCCGCATACGTTCCGATAACCGAGGATTTTCCGTTGTCTACGACCAATCCTTACGGTGAAACAAAGCTTATGATTGAGAGAATTCTTAAGGACCTCCATGCGGCTGACAACGAGTGGAGTGTTTCCGTTCTTCGTTACTTCAATCCCATAGGTGCTCATAAGAGCGGACTTATCGGAGAGGATCCGCAGGGAATACCGAATAATCTTCTGCCTTATATTACGCAGGTCGCATCAGGAAAGCGTGAGTGCCTTTCTATTTTTGGAAATGACTATAATACTCCCGACGGTACGGGCGTTCGTGATTATATTCACGTGGTTGACCTAGCAAAGGCGCATCTTAAAGCAATTGAGCGTGCGGAAACCGTTACGGGAATTGAATACTTTAACGTAGGTACGGGAATCGGTTATTCCGTTCTTGATATTGTAAACGCTTATGAAAAGGCAACGGGAATAAAGATTAACTATAAGATAGTTGACCGTCGTCCCGGCGACATCGACGAATGTTATGCAAATCCCAAGAAGGCATATGAGATATTGGGGTGGAAGGCAGAAAACAATATTGAGGATATGTGCCGTGACTCATTTAATTGGCAGCTAAAAAATCCCAATGGATATGGAGATTGAATATGAGTATTAAGAAGAAATTATTTGGTGTTCTTGCCGATGGTAGGGAGGTATATTCGTATACGTTAAAGAACGCCAACGGAATGTCGGTTAAAATATTGAACTATGGCGGAACTATCGTAAAGCTTAAGGTAGCAGACAGAAACGGTTGCTTTACGGACGTTGTCGGCGGATACGATTGCCTTGACTCATACGTTGGCGCAGACGGATACCAAGGAGCTTTGATAGGAAGATTCGGAAACCGTATAAATAAGGGTAAATTTACTCTTGAAGGAGTTGATTATACTCTATTTATCAACAACAACGATAATCATCTTCACGGCGGTGAATTCGGTTTTGATAAGAAGCTTTGGGATGCGGAGACTTTTGACGGTGATGAGCCTGTTCTCAAGCTTCATATCGTATCTCCCGACGGTGACGAGGGATATCCCGGAAATCTTGATTTGACGGTAACCTATAAGCTGACAAGTGAGAACGGACTGTCTATACGCTACGAGGCAACTACTGATAAATCCACTCCCTTGAATCTTACTAATCATACCTATTTTAATCTTGGTGGATATGCGTCGGGCAGTATACATTCGCTTGAGCTTATGATAGATGCAGATACTTATTTGCCAACGGACGAGCGTCTTATCCCCACCGGAGAGATGAGAAGCGTTTCGGGAACTCCGTTTGACTTCCGCACCCCAAAGAAGATAGGTACGGATATAAACTCAGAGTGCTTGGATATTAAGCTTGCGGGCGGATACGACCATTGCTTCAATTTCACAGGCGGTAAAACGGCAGAGCCCATAAAGAGATGCGAGCTTTACGATGAAAAGAGCGGAAGAGTAATGTCGGTATATACCAATCAGCCTTGCGTTCAGTTCTATTCGGGTAATTTCCTTACTAACGAAAAATATCCCTTTAAGGGCGGATATCCTCAAAGAGTTCAGACTCTTCTTTGCCTCGAAACACAGCATATGCCCGATTCAATAAATCAGGACGGCTTTACCGATTGTGTTCTTCGTCCCGGCGAGAAATATGATTTTACTACCGAGTACCGCTTTTCAGTGAAATAAATAAATTTCTCGGTGTAGTATATTATGAAACTGACGAGTGAAAAAAAAAGTGTAAATTTTGACAAGGTTAGCTTAGCTGACGGCTATGCCTGCTACGTAAGCGGTACGGGCGAGCTTTCGTATAGCCTTGACGTTGCAGATACCTCCGAGTATATGGCGATAGAAAATCACTCGCCGTTCTGGTGCCGTCCGTTTTGGGGGAACTCTTTGTCTGAACTCCCTCAAAAGGTACAAGCACTGCTTATAAAAAACGGTGATAAATACACCTACTATCTCCCCGTATGCGACAGCATTTTTAAAACTGTAATACGTGGAAAAGAGAACGGCTTTGAGTTTTATACTTACTCGAACTGCAATACTGTAACGGAGTGTAAGCATCAGCTTACTTTCGTTTGCCTTGTGGGAAAAGAGCCTCTTGCGCTTATGAAACAGGGAGCGAGAGCCGTATGTAAATTACTTGACAACGGACTTAAGCTCCGCGAGGAAAAGTCCGTCCCCGATGTATTTAACTATCTCGGCTGGTGTTCTTGGGATTCTATGCAGATAAGAGTCAATCACGAGGGACTTCTCGAAAAGGCAAGAGAGCTTAAGGAAAAGAACGTTCCCGTTCATTTCGCAATTATTGACGATATGTGGGCAGATGTGCCTCGTCTTAACGAAGTTCCTGCGGATATTGAATTTGGAAAAATGGTAGGCATTATGCACGCAAGCAAGATGCGCTCCTTTGAGGGGGATCCAAAGAGATTTCCAAAGGGAATGAGCGCGGCTATCGAGGACTTGAAAAAAGAGGGAATACCCGCCGTTGGCGTATGGTTTCCGACCACGGGCTATTGGGCGGGACTTATGCCGAACGAGAGCGAATCGGAACGCCAAAAGGATAACACCGTAACGCTCCAAAACGGACAGATAATCGTCGCTCCCGAGAAAGAGAAAGCCGAACGCTACTTTGACGACCTATGCTCACGTGTCAAAGAGTGGGGCGGAGATTTCGTAAAGATAGACAATCAGGGATTCCATCAAAGATATGAGAACGTAGCTCCCATAGGCGAGAGCGCAAGAGCGATACAGAGAGCTATCGACAAGGCAGCAGACAAGCACTTTGACGGCGCGCTTATCAACTGCATGGGAATGCCCTCGGAGTGTATGTTCAACAGAACGAGTGCTGTAAGCCGTTGCTCCGACGACTTTATCCCCGAGAGCAGAGAGTGGTTTGCAAAGAACATTCTCCAATGCTCCTTCAACGGTCTGCTTCAAGGACAGTTTTACGTCAACGACTGGGATATGTGGTGGACGGACGACGAACAGGCGGTAAAGAACAGCCTTTGCCGTGCTATCAGCGGCGGACCTATCTACGTGTCCGACAAGATAGGCAGAACGAATCCCGAAATACTAAAGCCCCTTTGTCTTGAGGACGGCAGAATAATCCGCCCCGACGAGAGTGCAACGCCCACGGCAGACTGTCTTATGCAAAATCCCACGACGACGGATAAGATATTCAAGATACGCAACCGCATAGGTGAAAACGGAGTTTGCGCGGTGTTCAATATCAACGCCGAGAATAAGCCCGTAAGCGGCACGCTGACTCCAACTGAGCTTGGAATTTCCGACGGTGACTACGTTTATTACGAATACTTCACGGGGCAAACGGGCGTACTTAAAATGGGTGAAAAACTGAATATAACTCTCACGAACAACGACGATTTTCGTCTGTATTCATTCGCACTCAAAAAGGGAGACAGTGATGAATATACGGGAAGAAAAGATTTGTTTATGGGCGTTGGTTATTAAATTTATTAATACAAAAAATATAGCTGTCTCAAATGCTTTGAATTTCGCATTTGAGACAGCCTATTTTTATTGGTTTAAAACTTAAAATACTCTTTTGCATTGGTATAGCAAATGCCCGTAACGATTTCCTTAAGAGTATCGTAATCCTCGGGATATTCGCCGTCTGTTACCCAAGTACCGATAATGTCGCAGAGAATTCGTCTGAAATACTCATGACGGGGATAGGAAACGAAGCTTCTGCTATCGGTAAGCATTCCGATAAAGCAGGAGAGCGTACCGAGATTTGCAAGCGTCTTCATTTGCTCAACCATTCCGTCGCGCTGATCGTTGAACCACCAGCCGCTTCCAAATTGCATTTTGCCTACCGACGGGCCCTTTTGGAAGTTTCCTATCATAGTTCCGAGAACGTAGTTGTCTTTGGGGTTAAGGGTATAGAGAATGGTTTTGGGAAGGTATCCATTAGTTTCAAGGTTGTTAAGAAACGCGGAAAGCTTTTCTGCGATGCACAGGTCGTTTATAGAGTCAAAGCCCGTATCGGGACCAAGCCTTTTGAACATAGGAGTGTTGTTATTGCGAAGTGCTCCGATATGAAGCTGCATAGCCCAATCAAGGCGAGCGTATTCCTTAGCGCATACCTCAAGCATTGCGGTTTTGAACACGTCTATTTGCTCTTGCGTAAGCTCCGCACCGGACATACGAAGCTCAAATACCTTTGCGGCGTCTCCCTGAGCAAAAGGAATATATTCGAGTGCATGGTCGGAAAGTCGGCAGCCGTAACTGTTAAAGAATTCAATTCTGTCCTTTATCCAAGCAACAAGCTCAGCGTAGCTGTTAACACCGATATTTTTTATATAAGGTATAAACGTGTCCTTACCTATTTCGACAGCCTTGTCGGGACGGAAGGTAGGAAGAACCTTAACTTTAAAATTCTTTAGCTGCTTGTGGTATTCAAGAGTATCGGCAGGGTCGTCTGTTGTACACACGACTTCAACGTTTGAACGCTTAATAAGCTCCTGCGCTCTGTAATCCTCACGCGCAAGCTTTTCGTTACAGATGTTCCAAATTTCCTCGCAAGTGTTCTCGTCAAGTGCAACGTCAATATCAAAATATCTCTTAAGCTCAAGGTGTGTCCAGTGATAAATGGGGTTACCTATAAGGCGGGGCATGGTCTTTGCAAACTGCTTGAATTTTTCGTAATCATCGGCATTACCGGTTATGTATTCCTCGTCAATGCCGTTTGTACGAAGCTGACGCCATTTGTAGTGATCTCCGCCAAGGAACAGATCAAATGCATTACGAAATTGATAATTCTGTGCTATCTGCGCGGGAGAAAGGTGACAGTGATAGTCGATTATCGGCAAATCCTTTACGTAGCCGTAAAGCTTTTTAGCCGCATCTGTCTTTAACATAAAATTATCATTGACGATGTTTTTCATAAAATTACCTCTTTATTTGAAATTTACAGATATATTATATACCAAAAGTGCAAAATTTTCAAGAGGTTTGATAAAATAGATATGTCAAAAAAATAATTACTTAAAAATTTGATAACGTATTGAAAATTACGAAAAATAATGATATAATAATATGGTATAGTTTTAGACATATTTGAGGTACATGGAATGATTTGTAATTCAATACTTGATGCACTTGGGAACACACCTATTATAAGACTTTCACATATGTGTGAGGAAGACAGCGCGGAGGTCCTCGTTAAATTTGAGGGACTGAACGTTGGCGGCTCGATAAAGACGCGAACTGCTTATAATATGATATTGGATGCTGAAAAACGCAGTCTTATCAATTCCGATACTGTAATCGTTGAGCCGACCAGCGGAAATCAGGGAATAGGTCTTGCCTTGGTTGGTGCGGTAAGAGGTTATAAGACAATAATAATCATGCCTGATTCGGTAAGTGAGGAGCGCAAAAAGCTCGTTGAGCATTACGGTGCAGAGGTCATACTTATTCACGACTCGGGAAATATAGGCGCGTGCATTGAGGAATGTATGCAAACGGCTTTGCGTATGCAAAGAGAAAACCCTAACGTGTTCGTTCCTCAGCAGTTTGAAAATCCCGCGAACCCCTCTATTCAAAGAGAGCAGACTGCCGTAGAAATACTCGAGCAGGTTGGAAAGCCGATACACGGATTTTGCTCGGGGATAGGAACGGGCGGAACTATTACGGGAATCGGAGAAACCTTGAAGGCGTCAAATCCCGATATTGAGATTTGGGCAGTAGAGCCCGAGCACGCCGCGATCCTTTCGGGCGGATCTATCGGAACACATATACAAATGGGTATCGGTGACGGACTTATACCTAAGATACTTAACGTAAATATTTACGACGATATTTGTATCGTCAAGGACGAGGAAGCGATAAGAACGTCTAAGGAGCTTGCATCTAAAGAGGGCATTATGTGCGGAATATCGAGCGGCACCAACGTTGCCGCCGCGCTTCGCCTTGCAAAGAAGCTCGGACGCGGAAAGACGGTCGTTACTGTTCTTCCCGATACTGCCGAAAGATATTTTTCAACTCCTTTGTTTGAATAATCAAAAAGTGCCGGAAGTGTCCGGCACTTTTTGATTTAAAGTGAGTCAATATATCTGCAAGCGGCAAGCGCGGCAACGGCGCCGTCTGCGGTCGCAGTGGTGATCTGGCGAATTGATTTCGTGCGGCAGTCACCGGCAACGAAAACACCTTCCGTATCGGTAAGGCACGCCTCGTCCGAAACGATATATCCGTATTCGTTAAGAGCGGTCAAATTCTTGAAAGCCTCGTTTTCGGGCGCATGACCGATAGCAACGAAAAGACCGTCAACGGGGAGAGTATAACGCTCGCCCGTCTTGGTATTGTGAAGCTTGACTCCGGTAAGAGCAGCGTCTTTTTCGAAGCCTTCAACAACGGTGTCGAATATCATTTTAACGTTTTCCTTCTTTTCAAGCGCGCGGACCATTTTAACCTCGCCCGTGAGCATGGAAAGATTCTGAATTATAATTACCTCGCTCGACGTTTCGCTGAGCATCATTGCCTCGACCAATGCGGAGTTTCCGCCGCCAACGACTCCGACTCTGCGTCCCGAATAAAACGCTCCGTCGCATACAGCGCAGAAGGAAATTCCTTCGCCGATAAGCTCATCCTCGCCCTCAACACCGAGGTGTCTGTGGCGCGCACCGGTAGCGATGATCACAGCGCGGGCTTCAAATTCGCCGAAGTCCGTAATTACGGTCTTGGTCGCTCCGTTATCCTTAACGCCGGTAACCTCCGCAAGCTCAATATCAGCGCCGTGAGCGGTGACCTGCTCAAGAAGTCTGTCGGCAAATTCATTTCCGCTTATCTCGGAAAATCCGGGGTAATTTTCAACCTTAGGAGAAAAGGTTATCTGTCCTCCAAACGTTTCTTTTTCTATAAGAAGAACCTTTTTCTCGGCGCGGAGCGCGTAAAGCGCCGCGGTAAGTCCCGCAGGACCTGCGCCGATAATGATTATATCATGCATACTTGTACCTCCAAAAATCTGGGGTGTTGCGATTTCGCAACACCCCGTTTTGATTATGCCTTTACAGAGTCAATAAATTTGCGAATATTGGAAACGTTAACTATTTTCTCTGCTTTGCCGTCCTTGATAACTACAAGAGTGGGAGCCTGCATGATTCCGAACTGCTTTGCAGCATCAAGATCCTTGTTTGCGTATACCTTTTCGTAAACGATGCCCGCGTCGTCAAGGAACTTTTCTGCCATCTTGCAGTTAGGGCAGGTCTCGGTCTTGAAAAGGATGATCTTGTTCTCACCCTCACACTCGCAAGCAGCCTCTTCCTTTACTGTCGCGGTAGTTCTTTTCTGGAACTTCTCAACAGAAGCGGAAATATTGTAAAGCTTACGGTTCTTATATTCCTCGGACTTACCGTCGTTCCAGTTTTGTACGGGACGGTAGTAGCCGGTAATACGGCTGTAAACCTCGGTCTTTTCTCCGCAGAGCGGGCAGGTGAACTTCTCACCGGGGATATATCCGTGTGCCTTACATACGGAGTACGTGGGCGACAGGGTGTAGTAGGGAAGCTTGTAGTTTTCAGCGATCTTGCGAACAAGATTTGCTGCGGAATCCCAAGAGGGAAGCTTTTCACCGAGGAATGCGTGGAATACGGTTCCGGAGGTGTAAAGCGTCTGAAGCTCGTCCTGAATATCAAGTGCCTCAAATATATCGTCAGTGTAACCAACGGGAAGGTGAGAGGAGTTGGTGTAGTATGGAGTCTTTCCGTTCTCGGAAGCCGTGATGATCTCGGGGAATCTCTTAACGTCATGCTTTGCAAGACGGTAGGAGGTGGATTCAGCGGGAGTAGCTTCGAGATTGTAAAGGTCGCCGTACTTTTCCTGATAGTCAGAGAGTCTCTCTCTCATATGGTTGAGAACGTCCTTTGTAAAGTCCTGAGCCTCGGTGGTGGTAAGATCCTTTCTTATCCACTTAGCGTTAAGGCAAGCCTCGTTCATACCGACAAGACCGATAGTAGAGAAGTGGTTGTTGAACGTTCCAAGATATCTCTTGGTGTAGGGATACAGACCCTCGTCAAGAAGCTTGGTTATAACAGTTCTCTTTATCTTAAGGCTTCGAGCTGCAATGTCCATCTGACGGTCAAGACGCTTGTAGAAGTCTTCCTCGTTCTCAGCAAGATACGCAATTCTCGGAATATTGATGGTAACAACACCGACAGAACCCGTGCTCTCGCCACTTCCAAAGAATCCGCCGGACTTCTTGCGAAGCTCACGGAGGTCAAGACGCAGACGGCAGCACATACTTCTTACGTCACTGGGCTCCATATCACTGTTGATATAGTTGGAGAAGTAAGGAGTACCGTATTTAGCGGTCATTTCAAAGAGAAGCTTGTTGTTCTCGGTCTCGGACCAGTCAAAGTTAGAGGTAATGGAGTAGGTGGGGATAGGATACTGGAAGCCGCGTCCGTTAGCGTCACCCTCGATCATGGTTTCGATAAACGCCTTGTTTATCATATCCATTTCCTTCTTACAATCCTTGTACTTGAAGTCCATTTCCTTGCCGCCAACGATAGCGTTAAGCTCAGCAAGGTCTGCAGGAACGGTCCAGTCAAGAGTGATATTGGAGAAGGGAGCCTGAGTACCCCAACGGGAGGGAGTATTTACACCGAAAATAAAGGATTCGATGCACTTCTTAACCTGATCATAGGAGAGATTGTCAACCTTAACGAACGGTGCAAGATATGTGTCAAAGGACGAGAACGCCTGCGCGCCTGCCCACTCATTCTGCATTATTCCGAGGAAGTTTACCATCTGGTTGCAAAGAGTTGCGAGGTGGCTTGCGGGAGCAGAGGTGATCTTACCCGTAACGCCGCCAAGACCCTCCTGAATGAGCTGCTTGAGCGACCAACCTGCGCAGTAGCCGGTAAGCATGGAGAGGTCGTGAATGTGAAGATCTGCGTTTCTGTGAGCGTTTGCGATCTCGTCATCGTAGATCTCGGAGAGCCAGTAGTTTGCGGTGATAGCACCGGAGTTGCTGAGGATAAGACCGCCGACGGAATACGTTACGGTGGAGTTCTCCTTAACACGCCAGTCTATGTTCTTTACGTAGCTGTCAACGATATCCTTGTAGTCAAGAATAGTTGACTTCATATTACGCATCTTTTCTCTCTGCTTACGGTAGAGAATATACGCCTTTGCAACGTCAGCATATCCTGCTTGAACGAGAGTAGACTCAACGCTGTCCTGAATATCCTCGACAGCAATCAAGCCTTCCTTTATTTTGGGCTCGAAATCAGCCGTTACCTTAAGCGCGAGGAAATCAATTATTGAGGGGTGATACTGCTTTTCTTGAGCTTCGAATGCAAGCTTGATAGCTTCGCTGATTTTCTCAAGACTAAAATCAGCGACCTTGCCGTCACGTTTTAAAACCTGATACATTTTTATTCTCCTTTTTTTCGTTATAAATTTTTCGTGCATATATATTATATGACAAAATTCCTCATTTGTCAATTGTGAGAAATCACAATATATTGTGTCTCGTATTGGTTGTTATCACAATATCTTGTATATATTTTGGAATTTTGGCACTATATGTAGTGGTGTGCGCGTTGATTTTCTATAAGTAAAAGCACAGCAGGTGATGTCAACTGCTGTGCTTTTTGTATTGCCAAATATATTTAAGATTTTTTTCGTGCAAAATTTCCAAAACAGGTGTCCGTATCAATAAGAGAGAACATAATTACCGTTATGAGGGAATATGGTAACGGACAGAAAAGTCCGGGATTTACAAGTGACATAAGCAATATTCCTATGTAGATCATAGCAACGGTACATGCGATAAGCTTGTCATCTCTCATAAATTGAATCGTAATAGCGTGACCGCGAAGGAAAAGCTGATACGTATACGCGAGTATTCCAACAATACCCATACTTCCAAATATCTGAGGTATAAGCATGTGATACCATGGCATAGCTCCTTTTACGGGACTATATAGATCGGTATTTCCGGTATGACCGAGACCGTGACCGAATATGGGATTTTGCTTAAATCCGTCAATTGCTCTGCCAATAAGCCCACTGCGAGCCTCGTCTGTTGAGATCAAATTATCAAACGTATGATTTGTTGCAAATAAAAGTATTTTTTCACCCCAAATCACCGCAACGATAATTACGGCAACAGTAAATCCAACGTAAAACCAACGGCGTTTTTTGTCAAAAACTGAAAAAATAATTAGGCAAATGAAAAATTCAATGATTCCAAATACGAATCCTCCGCGCGAGCCTGTCATTACTATTGTTGTAGGAATTAAAAGTGCGGCGAGCACGTGAATGATTTTAAAACGTTTTTTAGCAATGAAATAGAAGGGGCAGGGCATAGCAAACATAAGAATAGTGCTGAGGTTGTTTGATGATTGAAAGTCCGGCAGAGTCTTTTTTTCAAGCATTACGGCACGCTCCTTGTACAGTATGACCGCAACCATAACTACCGCAAGCATTCCCATTATGTAAAGCATGGTGATGAATTTCTCGCGCACATCGTAGTCTCGCGGAGCGCACATTTGTGATTTTAAGAGGATGTATGCAACTACCATTCCTAAGCCGAGAAAGATCATATAATATAATGTAACTCCGCGGAAGTAGTCAGCCTTAGATATAGTTCCTATACCGCCAACCAAAACAGCGACTGATACTGCAATAAGCCCGGGAAAGGTGGAACCGATACGGATTTTTTTGTGATATACAATGAAATGAAATAATAAGCCAAAAATAGCGGGAGCCGCCATCCATGCAAATTTTATAAACGTATCAAACGAGTTATAGCATTTTGTTACGAATACGCAAAGAAGCAAAAACGGTAAGGTGGTTGCGAGAATATCTTCGCAAAAAACGAGAGCTATCGAAATAATGCCTACGAAAATTATTGCTCCTTTTACCTCCCAATCACATATTGTGATCACGGCGGATACGCAAAAGAGAAACGCAAAAAAATATGGAGAGAGGAATATTTTATTTCCCATACGCCCCATTCTATTCAAAAACGTATCGCGTTCACTTATTGTATTCGAGTTATTAGATAAAGACATATTGTTCTCCAAGATGAATTTATTGAAAGATATGCGTCCTTAATAGTATATCATAAACCGACGTGTATTTCAAGTTAATTTAAAATTATTTATATCCGCGATTTAAAATTATTTATATTCCGCGAAGCTCTGCGTTCTTTACGTAGGGTTTTACTGCACTAAGCATATCGTGCATTGTTTCTTCGGAATGCGCGGAATACTCGGGGCATATAAGATCTCCCGAATCCTTGAAGGACTGTAAATAGTAATTTTGTGCGCCAGAAATAAGCCTTCCGATTGAAGCCATATCGTCGAGCGAATGTAGCTCCTTGACAACTGTGGTTCGGAATTCGTACGATACACCGCAATTCATAATAAAGTCAATACTTTTCTTAATTGTATCAAAATCAAGATCTGTGCCTGCGGTAAGTGGATATTTTTCGGGGGCGTTTTTAATATCCATGGCGATGTGATCGACGAGCCCAAGCTCTACGATCTCGCGAAGAAGCTTGGGGCGTGAGCCGTTAGTATCAAGCTTTATTGCAAATCCCAGTGCATGGATTTTTTCCATGAAGGGAATAATATCATGTTGAAGCAACGGCTCACCGCCTGTTATGCACACACCGTCTAAAACGCCTACGCGCTTTTCTAAAAACTTGAAAAACTCCTCCTCTGATATATCGGTTACATCATTGGGCGAAAGGACGAGAGATGCGTTGTGACAGAAGGGACAGCGAAAGTTACATCCACCCGTGAAAAGCGTGCATGCGACCTTGCCGGGATAGTCAAGCAGAGTTGTTTTTTGAAGTCCTTTGATTTGCATATAACACTCCTTAAAAGGAAATTTTTTGTCAAAAAGTTAACGTGATTGTCACTTTTTGCTTTACTGTAGAAAAAAGATAAAAGAATTTCGTTGATTGAGTCAATTGAAATAAAATTTTAAAAATGTTAAAATAAATTAGGATACTTAACAGCAAAGGAGAAGAAAATGACAATTTTTGATATATTTACGTTAGTATTCGGTATTTCGCTGTTTCTGTTCGGAATGAATTTGATGGGCGAAACCTTGAAGAAAAGCGCCGGTCGCAGACTAAAGGTGATACTTGGTAAGCTTGTGGGAAACCCTCTTAAGGGATTTGCTCTTGGCTTTGGAGTAACTGCTATTATACAGTCATCGTCTGCTGCTACCGTAATGGTCGTTGGCTTTGTAAATTCCGGCACAATGCTTCTCTCACAAGCCGTTGGAGTTATAATGGGCGCGAACGTAGGAACTACGGTAACCTCATGGATAACCGCTTTGGCGGGGCTTGAGGGCGGAAACTCGGTAAACTCAATAATGCAGTGGTTTAAGCCGTCTACCTTTACGCCTATAATCGCGCTTATCGGTTTGCTGTTTTATTTGAGTACTAAGAGTGATAAGCGAAAAAACTTAGGTCTTATACTTTTAGGCTTTTCCGTGCTTATGATAGGAATGGAAACCATGTCAGACGCCGTATCTGGGCTTGCCGGAAATCCCACGTTCCGCTCAATTTTGTTGGCTTTTGAAAATCCGCTTCTAGGCTTGCTTGCGGGTATGGCGCTTACTGCAATCATGCAAAGCTCATCGGCATCTATCGGAATATTGCAGTCCTTTACGGCGACGGGCGCTATTACCTTTGGAAATGCCGTTCCAATTATTATGGGACAAAATATAGGCACGTGTATAACCACTCTTATTTCCTCGGCAGGAGCAAGCAAAAACGCTAAAAGAGCGGCGGTTGTGCATCTTTTGTTCAATGTTTTCGGCTCGATTATAGGACTTATAATTTTCTATATTTTAAAGCTTGCATTTAATCTCGCGTTTCTTGACGGAAGCATCGATATGTGGGGAATTGCAATAGTTCATACCATTTTTAATATCGTTTCGTTTCTTGTGCTTTTCCCACTGTCAAAGCAAATTGAAAAGCTTGCCGTTGCACTCGTTCGCGACAAAAAGGAAAGTGATGAATTCAGCATATTTGACGAAAGACTCCTCGGAATTCCGTCTGTTGCCATTGAGCGCAGCCGCGAGGGGGCTTTAAAAATGGCAAGTACTTCAATCAAAGCCTTTGAAAATAGCTGCTTGTTGCTTGAAGCATACGACGAAAAGACAGCGCAGAAGGTACGAAAATACGAAAGCATTTCCGACGAGTATGAAGACAGACTTGGCACGTATCTTTTGAGAATATCCGAGGAAAGTATACTCGAATCCGAGAAGAACGAGGCAACCAAGCTTTTGCACATGATTGGCGATTTTGAACGCATTTCCGACCATGCGGTAAATATTGTCGAATCGGCAGAGGAAATTGACGATAAGAGGTTATCATTTTCAGACAATGCTGAAAAGGAAATATCTGTCCTTATAAGTGCCGTGCGTGAGATAACTAAGCTTACGTACGATGCAATAAACGAAAATAATATTGAGAAAGCAAAACGCGTTGAGTCACTCGAACAGGTAATTGACGGGCTTCGCGACGAAATAAAGAAACGCCATATAGTACGGCTTCAATGTGGAGAATGTACTATGGAGCACGGATTTATTCTGTCTGACATTCTTAACAATCTTGAGCGAATAGCCGACCATTGCTCCAATATAGCGGGCTGCTATATAGAAATGTCTGAGCATAAGTCGCTTGAGCTTCATAAGTATCTCAAAAAATACAGAAATGAAAATGAAATATTTGAAGCTCAGTTTAAGGAATATTCAGAAAAATACGTTATCGAATAAATAATTGTAGGGGGGACTGAAAAGTACCCCTTGCTTTTTTTAAAAAATTGTGCTATAATTGTGGTAATTTAAATTTACCCAAGGAGCAAATATGGAATTAGGTGAGAAAATAAAAGCTTTGAGAAATGCAAAGCTTATGACGCAATCCGAGCTTGCAGGAAATGAAATTACACGAAATATGCTCAGTAGAATAGAAAATGGGGCGGCACAACCCTCCCTCGATACATTGAAATATATTGCGACAAAGCTCAATGTATCTGCGGGGTATTTACTTGCCGAGGCAAGCGATGAGCAGATGTATATGAAGTACAATGATATAAACAGTATAAAAACTGCGTATCTTACGGGAGATTTTCACATCTGTCGAGATATATGCTTAAAATCTGCGAGCATAGCAGACGATGAGGTACAGCTTATATTAGCCGAGTGTACTAAAGAAATAGCAATCGAGGAGTTCAACCGTGGAAATCTGCATCGTGCTTGCGAATATTTTGATTTAGCGCTTGAGTCATGTGCGGGTACGATTTATAATACCACGTATCTATCATCTATTTGTGCTATGTATTTTAAGTATATGAGATATATTTCCGCAACTCTTTCATCTAACTGTATCGACGAAACGGACGTTCCGACATACGCCGCTATGAACGATGCTTTCTGCCAGTATGCAGGTGCTTTTCTTGAATGGAAAAGCGAGAGTCGGGAAGGGGAGCTATTCGTTTTCGAGGATAAGAAGAGTCAGTACAGAACGCATCTGCTTGCACTTGATCATATGGAGCAGGGAGATTACCGTGGCGCATACGATTATCTTCATTCTATTCTCGTAAGCGAGGAACAGATCCCGGAGCCTATGATGTATTTTATATTCTGTGATCTTGAGGTGTGCTGCAAGGAAATATCCGATTTTAAGGGCGCGTACGAATATTCAATAGATAAGATTGAGCTTCTGCAAAAAATGCTTTCTTAATTTGTACGGCGAATGGAGTTATCCTTTTGAGTAAAAATTTTTAATATAAGCCATGATACTGCGTAGACAAGAACGCAAACCAAAACATCTGAAAGATAGTAAGCAGCCATGAGTATTATTTCGGATACGCCTTCGGGCGCTCCGTGAACCATAGTATAAGTTATATCAGAGCCAATTCTCATTCCTACGTTTATAACAGACAGCATAATTCCCGATATAAGCGCACAAACCTGAAGCGGATTTTGCGTTGAAAAAACAGAATTGAATTCGAGAGAATCTTCTAAGTAAAGACTGCCCATTCTTATGGCGGCTTTTTGCTTTGATTCTACTGCTTCTTGGTGTGACTTTCCAATGGATACGGATATAAGTGCTACGAGGAGCATTTGTATAGCTTCAATAGCAAGATAAATGAGGGGATTGATCCAGTCAAATTCTCTGAATGTAATATACGTCAGTAAAACCAAAGCGGTTCTGCGAAGAAGCGAGAAGCCCAGATAAATTCCGCATACAGCTATTAACTTTTTTGTTGAGTAGACTACTGCACAGTAGGCAATTACAGAATAGAATAGAGCGAAGGCAATATTCTCAAGAATACCCGTATTTATTACGTCGACCGTAAAAAGAATAATGTCGTTTCTCGTTACAATATTAGAGTCAAGAATAACGTAAAGCTGTGAAAGCAGTGTCATTACGGTAAACATCACAATGCAAAAAAATGTCATTATGGACTTTAGCGGCAGATGTTTATTTTTATTGCCGGTATTTGCTGACGAATTTATATTTTTCTTTATCATAAAGCCTCCGAAAAAGTTACATAAGGATATTTTACCATACTGTAAGACAAAATTGGTTATATAATTGTAAATATTTTTAATATTGTTAAAAAAAGAAAATAAAGCAGAGGGTTTTCTTATGAAATATATTGACAAAGATACGGTTTGGTTGTATAATAAGCGAGCTGTGAAAAATTAAAGCTAAGAGGATAAATCCAAAATGATATCTACGATAATAATAGCTGTGGTTACCGTTGCTTTGTTTATGACAAGTGTGCTTTTTTTGCCAAGCATCGGTAAGGATGGTAAGTTCAAAATATACCCGCTGATTCCTTTTATCGGCGGTATTTTAATGATATTTTTCGGAGATCTTTCTTTGAAGCAGGTGTTAGCTTCATTTACCGAAAATACATCTGTAAACCCAATAAAAATACTCGTTTTATTTCTATCAATGACGGTGTATTCCCTGATACTCGACCGTACCGGATTTTTCGGATATATCTCTGGGGTTGTACTGAAGCATACTGGACACAGTCAGTACGCGGTGTTTTTTTCACTGTATGCTGTAATTGCTGTTCTGACCGTCTTTACGTCAAACGATATTGTTATTCTTACATTTACTCCCTTTATTTGCAATTTTTGCCGTTCTGCCAAAATTGACGTTATTCCGTATCTTATAATGGAATTTGTCGTGGCAAATACGTGGAGCATATTGTTGCTTATCGGAAACCCGACAAACATATATATTTCCGGAGCTTTTGATATAAGCTTTGGAGAATATTTTGTTCACATGGTGCTTCCGACCGTGGCGGCTGGAGTCGTATCGCTTTTGGTTATGCTTTTGGTGTTCGGAAGACGTTTGAAAAAGCCGATAAATACACAGGCAGAGATACATACGATAAACGATAAGCCACTTATGACAGTGGCATTGTCACACCTAATTGCTTGCATAGTATTGCTTGCAATTTCACAATATACGGGAATCGAAATGTGGCTTGTTTCCTTGGGGGTAGCGATCTCGGCGGTATTGAGCAGTATAGTGATTTTGGCAGTGAGAAAGAAAAAGCTTACTCCGTTGTCTTTGGCGATAAAAGGAATGCCCTTTGAAATTGTTCCTTTTGTAATAGGAATGTTTGTTATAGTAATGGCGCTGGATAATGCCGGAATAACCGCATTTTTGGCAGAGCATATAAAGCTTGGTGACGGGATCTTTTCGTATGGCTTTGCATCTCTGTTCTCCTCAAATCTGCTTAACAACATTCCAATGAGCGTGCTGTTTAGTAAAATACTTTCGGTTTCTCCGTCAATGCCGGATGTTTACGCTACCATAATCGGATCGAATATAGGCGCATTTTTAACACCAATCGGGGCGCTTGCGGGAATAATGTGGTCAAATCTCATAAAGGAAAATGACGTTAAATTTTCTGTGGGAAAGTTCGTGGTTTACGGTGCCGAGATCGCCGTGCCTACGATGATGGCGTCGCTTTTGGTAGTCAGTGCGCTCGGATAATATATATAATTATTATATAAATGTAAATTTATTTAAATAACTGTTTACAAAAACGGAAAAATGTAGTAGAATATATACGTATATTTATTACTGTGAGGTTGTACTGATATGGCGAATACACCCAAATACAAAAGAGTGCTCCTGAAGCTTTCGGGCGAAGCATTGGCAGACGGAGCTGACGGCATTCTTAATTTTGATTTTATTGCTTCCGTTGCACAAACTCTTAAAAAGTGCGTTGATGCAGGAGTTCAAATTGGCGTTATAGTCGGAGCGGGCAATATCTGGCGCGGCAGACAGGGAGGAAGCATGGACAGAGTCCGCGCTGACAGCATGGGAATGCTGGCAACTGCGATAAATGCTCTTGCGCTTCAGGATACATTTATTCAGGCAGGACTTGATACTAAGGTTATGACGGCTGTCGAAATGGAAGCGTTTGCTGATAAGTACGTAACCCGTGATGCTGTAAAGGCGCTTGAAGAGGGAAAGGTCGTTATCTTCGGATGCGGTCTCGGCGCCCCGTATTTTTCAACCGATACGGCGGCGGTGCTTCGCGCTGCTGAAATCGGGGCAGA
Source organism: Oscillospiraceae bacterium (assembly GCA_015065365.1). Classification (GTDB taxonomy): domain Bacteria; phylum Bacillota; class Clostridia; order Oscillospirales; family CAG-272; genus HGM12713. The sequence continues at coordinate 22,834 of SVQL01000004.1, forward strand.
TGCCGTGTTGATGGCAAAAAATATTGACGGCGTGTATTCGGCGGACCCAAGAATTGATCCCGGTGCCGTACGATACGATGAAATAACCTACAAGGACGTACTCAAAAAAGAACTTAAGGCTCTCGATCTTACCGCTACTACATTCTGTATGGATAACGATATCAGATGCTATGCATTTGAGCTTAAGGATCCTATGAACATATACAGAGTAATAATGGGCGAGAAAATCGGAACAGAGCTTCACAGATAAAATTATAACGGAGGATAAAAATTATGAAACTTGACACAAAGGCTTATGAAGCAAAAATGGTAAAGGCTATTTCCAACTATGAGGAAAATCTTTCCTCAATACGTGCCGGACAGGCAAATTCCGCAATACTTAACAAGGTGAACTTTGAATATTGGGGTGCTCCCACTCCTATTACCTCTATGGCAGATATCAGAGTTGCCGATGCCAAGACGCTTACGATTACTCCTTACGATGCTACCACGCTCAAGGAAATGGAAAAAGCTATCCTTGCGTCTGATATAGGTATCACGCCTACTAACGACGGTAAGGTCATCCGTCTTATTTTCCCTCAGCCTACCGAGGAGCGCCGTCGCGAGCTCGTAAAGCAAATTCAGAAATTCGGCGAGGAAGCAAAGGTTGCTATCCGTAACATAAGAAGAGATGCTAACGATGCATGCAAGAAGATGAAGAAGGATGGCGAAATGACCGAGGACGAGCAGAAGGCGTCCGAAAAGTCCATACAGGACCTTACCGATAAGTACATTAAAGAGGTTGACTCTGTTACTTCCAAAAAAGAAAGCGAGATCATGAAGATCTGACCGCTTTATGCGATGATACAGGGCGGGTTTTTGCCCGTCCTGATTCTCTTTATATGGAAAAGGTGAATTTGTATGAAAAAAGAAGCCGTAGTCCTGAAGGATTCGAACAAAGCAATTAGGCATATTGCCTTTATAATGGACGGAAACGGGAGATGGGCAAAGCGCAGAGGAATGCCTCGTGAGTTTGGACATAAGAATGGCGCGGAGACTTTTAAACGAATAATGCGCCGTTGCTGTGAGCTTGGAATTGAAGCATCTACGTTTTATGTTTTTTCTACGGAGAATTGGAAAAGACCTCAAAGAGAGATAGATGCGATACTTAGCTTGCTTGACCGTTATCTTGATGATTGCGAGCAGGAAATAAAGACAAACGACGTACGCTTTATCTTTATTGGAGATCTTTCTGTGTTTTCTGTTCCTGTGCAGGAGAAGATGAAAAGGATTGAAGAATTTTCAAAAAACAACAGTCATATAGTCAATCTTGCACTCAATTATGGCGGTAGAAATGAAATAGCAACCGCGGTTAATTCTCTTATAAAAGCGGGGATGACAGTGATTGATGAAGATGATATTACAGGGGCTTTATATACAAAGGAGTCACCGCCCCTCGACCTTATAGTAAGAACGGGAGGAGATTTGAGAATATCAAATTTTCTTTTGTGGCAGGCAGCATATGCCGAGTTTTACTTTACAGACAAGCTTTGGCCTGAGCTTGTTCCCGATGACGTCAATGAAATAATTGATAATTTTACAAATAGAAGCCGTAGATTTGGCGGAGTTTAATTTCTGGAGAAGAAAATGATAAAGAGAATTATAACGGGATTGATCGCACTGGCGATACTTATACCGTTGCTTGTATTTTCGGGAACGTTTGTTTTTCCTGTCTTGCTTGCAATTGTTACCGTGATATGTTTATTTGAAATGTTCAGGTGCATGGGGATTCATAAAAAATATGATATAACCATGTCCGCGTATACTGTTGCCGTAATTGTTCCGTTCTTTATGCGATATATTGACAATAAGGTGAGCGTAGCGAAGCTGTGCTTTGTTGTCGGAATTATGTATCTGATAACGGTATTTGCGTCAATGATATGGTCTCACGGAAGAATCCAATTTAACGACAGTATGACGATATTCGTGATTACCGCTTATATAATAGGATCTATAAACTCTATAATATTTGTAAGAGATTTTGAGGACGTAGGACAGTACGTTTACATGCTTATTTTCTTTGGCGCGTGGATGACGGATACGTTTGCCTATTTTGCCGGATATTTCTTTGGTAAGCATAAGCTTATTGCGGACGTTAGTCCGAAGAAGACTGTGGAGGGAAGCGTCGGAGGTATTCTCGGTTGTATTCTTTCGTTTATCGCTTACGGGCTCATAGTTGATATTGCTTTTGAAAGAACTGCGAACATTTGGTTTTTGGCGCTAATGGGCTTTATTGCCTCGGTAGTTGCCCAGATAGGAGATCTTTTGATGTCTGTAATCAAGCGACACTACGGTGTTAAGGATTACGGTACGCTTTTCCCGGGACACGGCGGTATGCTTGACAGATTGGATTCTGTGCTTACTGTTGCATTGGGAATGGCGGCTGTATGTATGGTAGCAGACGTGTTTGAAATTCAGTTGTTCTAGGATGGATTGCGGTATGCATAACAAAAATATTGCTGTGCTTGGTTCAACCGGCTCTGTTGGTGAGCAGGCGCTTGACGTCGCCGATAAATTCGGTATGACGGTCAGCGCAATCAGCGCAAACCGAAGCTTTAAACGAGTTGAAGAACAGGCAAGAAAATTCAAGGTTCGCGCCGTTGCCATGGCAGATGCAGAAGCGGCGGCAGAATTAAAGATAAGACTTGCTGATACAAGTGCTAAAATTTATGCCGGAGAAACGGGAATTTGTGAGATGATATCCTCACAAAAGCGTGATTGCGTTGTCAATTCAATAATAGGAGAGGCGGGGCTATTGCCTACGCTTTCGGTTATTGATTCGGGTGCGCGTCTTGCTCTTGCCAATAAAGAATCTCTTGTTGTTGCGGGAGAGATAGTAATGGCGGCGGCAAAGAATAAAAAAGTAGAAGTTTTACCCGTTGACAGCGAACATTGTGCGATATATCAGTGTCTTAAAGCCGGAAGGCAGTCCGAGATAAAGCGTATTTTACTTACGGCGTCGGGTGGCCCGTTTTTTGGAAAAAAGGCCGGTGAGCTTAAAGATATAAAGGTTGCAGAGGCGCTTGCACATCCTACGTGGAAAATGGGAGCAAAAATCACTATCGATTCCGCAACACTTATGAACAAGGGCTTTGAGGTTATCGAAGCGGCACATCTGTTTGGTGTTACCGCCGACAAAATAAAGGTAGTTGTGCATCGTGAGAGTATAATACATTCAATGGTTGAATATATTGATAACAGCATTATAGCCCAGTTGTCCGTACCCGATATGCGACTTTGTGCGCAATATGCGATAACGTATCCCGACAGATGCAATGCTGTTATAGAGGAGCTGGATTTGATAAAGGCTTCGAAGCTTACGTTTGCAGAGCCTGATACGGATACCTTCTCGCTTTTGTCCTGCGCTGTTGACTGCATTAGGAAAGGCGGTGCTTTGCCTGCGGTGCTTAACGCTGCAAACGAAATAGCTGTCGCAGAATTTCTCAAGGGAAAAATCGGATTTTACGCTATCACAGAAACAGTTTACTCGGTTGTTGACTCTATGCAAGCAGCAAGTGAAGTTCATACACTCGAAGGTATTATTTCGTGTGACAGAGAGGCAAGACAGGCGGCGTTCAAATTGCTAAGCAAGTAAGTGCCTGACAGCGGTGTTATTAAAATTAACAAGGGAGTTTATTGATGTTAAGCTTTATCGGATATTTTTTGATAATATTGCTGATTTTCGGCGTTTTGATTTTTATTCACGAGCTTGGACATTTTTTAGTCGCAAGAGCTTGCGGTGTAACCGTTAAGGAGTTTGCTATTGGAATGGGACCGAAGCTTGTTTCCAAAAGCTCCAAGAAAAGCGGAACGGTGTATTCTTTACGCGTATTTCCTATTGGTGGATACGTGAGTATGCAAAACGAGGACGGACTTGACGAAAGTGTTGCACCTGACGACGAAAATGCGTTTTGCAACAAAAGTGTTCCCAAGAGGATGCTTATTACCGTCGCCGGCGCGGTTATGAATTTGTTGCTCGGCTTTATACTCATGACGGTGCTCGTTTTTGCATCACCAAATCTCGGTTCAACCGTTATTGCCAAATTTGACGATAATGCAATTTCCGAGGGACAGCTTATGATTGATGATGAAATTGTCAAGGTTGACAATGTAAGAGTGCATACTTGGAATGAATTGGCTTATGAGATAATGAATTCGGGATACGAGCCCGTTGATATTACCGTTCGTCGAGGCGGAGAGATTATAATTGTGGATGACGTTAGCTTCGGTAAATTCGATGAGAGCGGAGCAACCTTTGGCGAGGTGGATTTTGTACCTTACGCCGAAGCCAAAAACTTTCCCAATTTGATGAAGCACTCATTCTTCAGATCGATATCTACTGTTAAAATGGTTATCGATTCTGTTGTTGGGATGATAACAGGGCGATTCGGTATTGAAGCTGTTTCAGGACCGGTTGGAGTCGTAGGAGTTGTAGAAAATGCCGCAAAGCAGGGCTTTATGAGCTTTATTTATATAGTTTCTGTTTTAACTATCAATTTAGGTGTGTTTAATCTTCTTCCATTTCCCGTGCTTGACGGCGGTCAGCTACTGTTTTTGGCAATTGAAGGAATTATAGGACGTCCCGTGAATAGAAAAATACAGTCGTATATCAATTTCGTGGGGGTCATTATTCTGTTTGGCTTTATGATATTTATAACTTGTAAGGACGTATTGAATTTAATATTTAAATAAGAAAAATGAAGTATAACGACATAAGAAGAAAAACAAGAGCTGTAAAAATCGGAAATACCGTTATTGGTGGAAACGCACCGATTGCAATACAGTCAATGACAAATACAGATACGCATAATGCAAAAGCAACGTACGAGCAGATACTTGCCTTGCAAATGGCGGGCTGTGATATTGTAAGAATTACCGTTCCCGACATAGATGCGGCAGACACAATTACGTATATCAAGGAGCAGGGAATCGTTATTCCCATTGTTGCGGATATACATTTTGACTATCGCGTTGCGCTACGGTGTGCCGAGCTTGGATTTGACAAAATACGCATAAATCCGGGCAATATCGGGGATGACGACAGAGTCAAGGCGGTGTGCGACGCATGCAAGGCGAGAAATATACCGATACGTATCGGCGTGAATGGCGGCTCGCTTGAAAAGGAAATATTGGCAAGATACGGCGCGCCGACTCCGGAAGCTCTCGTGGCAAGCGCTATGTATCACGTTTCCTTGCTCGAAAAATTTGATTTTTACGATACCGTGGTTTCAATGAAGGTGTCTGATCCGTATAAAATGATACTTGCTAATAAGATGCTTGCCGAGAGATGTGATTATCCGTTACACCTTGGTGTGACGGAGGCGGGAGGAAAGGAGCGCGGCTCAATTAAGAGCGCCGTCGGTATCGGTGCACTTCTTTGTGATGGTATAGGCGATACTATAAGAGTTTCTCTTACTGACAATCCTACCGAGGAGATAAAGGCGGCAAAGCAGATATTGCAGGCTATTGATATCGAGGGGCAGACGGGAATGGATATAGTAAGCTGTCCTACCTGCGGAAGAACAAAAATAGACCTTATTCCGATAGTTGCTGAGTTTGAAAACGCAGCAAAATGCGAAGGACTTATTGACGTTCCGATTAAGGTCGCTATTATGGGATGTGTTGTAAACGGACCGGGCGAGGCGAAAGAAGCAGACATAGGAATTGCAGGCGGCAAAGGAGAAGCAGTTCTTATTAAAAAGGGAGAAATAATCAGAAAAATACCGGAGGCAGATATTGTTTCGTGCCTTATAAAAGAAATTAAGGAAATGATATAAAATTCAGGAGCTTAAAATGGCCCAAAAAACTTTAAAAGAGCTTTTAAATAAATATCTTCCACCTCCACAATACGAGTCTATATTAGAGTCGGGAATTGTCATGCGTTCCCGAGTTGATAAAGGAAAGCGTATTCTTGAGGTGTATGCGGATTTTGATAATATAGTACCAAAGACCGAGCTCTACGATATTGAGGCGCAGGTTACGGAAGCGTACAAGCTATCCTTTTTCAGACTTTTTCCTCATTATCCAAGCTCTCTCTTTAACTACGACTACATAACAGAGGTGCTTCGTCAAACAGAACGTGTAGGCTGCGTTGCCAAAGGGTTCTTTGATGACTGTACTTACGTTTTAGACAGTGATACTCTAAAAATAAAAATTGCTTTTCCCGAAAACGGAGTGTTTCTTCTTGAAAGAGCAGAAACTCCGAGAATTATTGAGGGGATAATTAGAAGTGAGTTTGACGTTGCTGTTCGTGTTGTAATTGAGCACGATCAGTTTAGCTCCCTTGAGCTTTCCGATTCGCAAAAGCAACGCCTTGAAGCCTACGACAGACAAATACTTGAAGCTGAAAAAAACTATGGAAGTCATAGTTTTGATTCGCTCGCTAATTCATCAAACAATGAGCAGGAGTCGGTACAAAAGCTTCCGCGAATAAGCTCTGTTTTCAGTGAGAAAAACGCAAGTGTAAGAAAGGAAAACGGTATTGTTACTATTGGTTGCCGTTCCTTTGATATTTCTGCGCCCGAATACGTTTTGGGTACGCGCTTTGAGATAAATCCCGTCCCGATTTCAACGGTAAACAGACCCGTAAGAAACGTTACCTTTGTCGGCGAGATATTTCAGTTTACCAAGGAAGCCAACAGAGCCGGTGATAAATTTAATATTACTTTTGCTATTTTTGACGGCGATTCATCAATATTCGTAAAAAGATATTCTGTAAGTACCGAAGATGCTGGAGAGATATGCGCAGTTATTGCTAAAGGAAAATCGGTAGCAATACGCGGATATACCAAGTCTGAGCGCAACGACCCCGACGAGCTTTATATGAGTTTTTCCGACGTTGCTATTATTTCTTCTGTAAAACGCACGGATACGGCAGAGAAGAAAAGAGTCGAGCTTCATTTACATACGAATATGTCGAGTATGGATGCTCTCATACCGCCCGACGTAATAGTAAAAACTGCGCAAAAGTGGGGGCACACCGCAGTCGCGATAACAGACCACGGAAACGTTCAGGGATTTCCCGAGGCAATGCTTGCGGCGGATAAGTGCGGAATGAAGGTTATTTACGGTATGGAAGCGTACTTCGTAAATAATACCGCAAGTGCGGTATTCGGTAAGTATGAGGGCGAATTTACCGATGAGATGGTAGTATTCGATATTGAAACCACCGGACTTTCCAAAAAAGACTGTAAGATAACGGAAATAGGCGCCGTAAAGATTAAGGGCGGACAGATTATTGATAAATACAATACGTTCGTCAACCCAATGTGCCATATTCCCGAGGAGATACAGGAGCTTACCTCTATAACCGATGAAATGGTGACGGACGCTCCAACGATAGATATAGTTCTCCCCGAATTTTTGAAATTTGTCGGAGAAGGCTTGCTCGTTGCTCATAACGCAGATTTTGATACGGGCTTTATACGTGTTGCGGCAGACGAGTGCGGTATAGAATTTAACAATCCATATCTTGATACGCTTGCCCTCTCGAAGTACATAAATCCCGATATGAAATCCCATAAGCTTAATATTTTGGCAAAGCACTACGAGCTTGAAGATTTTCACCATCACAGAGCGTGTGATGACGCGGAAATACTCGCCAAAATATATTTTGCTATGACTGCGCAAATGCACGAAATGGATATCACCAACTTTAATGACCTTGGTAACGAGATGCGTACCAAGGCTGATCCGCTAAATTTGCGCACGTATCATCAGATAATTCTCGTTAAGAATCAAACCGGGCTTAAAAATCTCTATAAGCTGATATCTTCAAGCTATATCAAATATTTTCACCGTTTTCCAAGAATACCCAAAACGGAGCTTGAGGAGCACCGAGAGGGACTTATAATCGGTTCTGCATGCGAAGCCGGAGAGCTTTTCAGGGCGATACTTGACAACAAGCCTGAAAAGGAAATCGAGGACATAGTTAATTTCTACGACTATCTTGAAATACAGCCAATATGTAATAACAGATTTCTTATAAACGAGGGCGTCGTTGCGGATGAGGAAGGACTGAAGGCGCTCAACCGACGCATAGTTGAACTTGGTGAAAAATACGGAAAACCTGTTGTTGCAACGTGCGACGCGCATTTTCTCAATAAGGAAGATGAGATATTCAGAAAGATACTTCAGGCAGGTCTGAAATTCAAGGATTTTGACAGAGATATTCATTTGTATTTCAGAACTACCGAGGAGATGCTTGAGGAATTTTCGTATCTTGGTGAAGATAAGGCTCGCGAGGTTGTAATTGATAATACAAACTTGATTGCAGATATGATAGGAGAGGTACGTCCTATTCCCAAGGGTTCGTATACTCCTCATATGGAAGGTGCCGAAGAGGAGCTGCAAGATCTTTGTTGGACGAAGGCACGTTCAATGTACGGTGAGGACCTACCGGATATAGTAAAAAACAGACTTGATAAGGAGCTTACCTCTATTATCAAAAATGGCTTTGCTGTTCTGTATATGATTGCGCAGAAGCTTGTGTGGTATAGCGAAAGTCAAGGGTATCTTGTCGGTTCGCGTGGATCGGTAGGCTCGTCCTTCGTTGCTACTATGTCGGGAATTTCCGAAGTGAATCCGTTACCCCCGCACTACTATTGTCCCAATTGTCAACATTCGGAGTTCTTTACAGACGGAACGGTAGGCTCGGGATTTGATCTTCCCGACGCTAACTGTCCAAAGTGCGGAACTAAGTATTGCGCTGACGGACACGACATTCCGTTTGAAACTTTCCTTGGCTTCTACGGTGATAAATCCCCCGATATTGACCTCAACTTTTCGGGTGACGTTCAGGGCAAGGTACATAAGTATACAGAGGAACTTTTTGGTGCTGAAAACGTGTTTCGTGCGGGAACGCTTGGAACGCTTGCGGATAAGACTGCTTACGGATTTATTGCAAAATACTTTGAGCAGAAGGGCGTGAGCATTGGTAGAGCCGAAATGGAGCGAATGATACAGAACTGTGTCGGAGTAAAACGTACCACGGGACAGCATCCCGGCGGAATAATAGTTGTTCCCAGAGAATACGAGGTATATGATTTTACCCCTGTACAGCATCCTGCAGATGATCCACATTCGGATACGATAACAACACACTTCGCATTTTCTTATCTGCATGATACGATACTTAAGCTTGACGAGCTTGGACACGATATTCCGACCAAATATAAGTATCTCGAACGCTTTTCAAATACGAGTGTTATGGACGTTCCTATGAACGATCCCGAGGTGTACGAGCTGTTTGCTTCTACAAGACCTCTCGGTGTATCTCCTGAGGATATTGATGCACAAATAGGTACGTTCGGCTTGCCCGAATTCGGTACGCGATTTTTGCAGCAGGTGCTTATTGAAGCAAAGCCAAAGAACTTTGCGGACCTTTTGCAGATATCGGGACTTACACACGGAACTGACGTTTGGCTCGGTAACGCGCAGGACTTGATTAAGGAAGGAATATGTGACATTTCGCAGGTTATTGGAACGCGTGACGGTATTATGCTCGACCTTATCAGATACGGTCTTGAAAATGCGCTTGCATTCAAGATAATGGAGAGTGTAAGAAAGGGAAGAGGCTTGACTCCCGAATGGGAGGCGGAAATGCGCGCTCATAACGTTCCCGAATGGTATATAGGCTCATGTAAAAAGATAAAATACATGTTCCCGAAGGCACATGCAGCAGCTTACGTTATGTCTGCTATACGTCTTGGTTGGTATAAGGTTCATATACCGATAGCGTTTTACTGTTCAATGTTTACAGTTGCCCCCGGCGCGTTTGACGCAGAGGTGGTTATGCGCGGAAGAAGCGGAGTTATGGCAACCATTAAGGACATAGAAAAGCGCGGAAAGGAAGCGTCTCCCAAGGAGCAAAGCTCTATTCCCGTGCTTCAGCTTATAAACGAGTGTATGGCGCGAGGAATAAGATTTTTGCCGATCGATATTGAAAAATCCGATTCATACATATTTTTACCCGAGAACGGAGCTATACGTATGCCGTTCTCAGCACTTCCCGGACTTGGTGAAAACGCAGCTATAAATATTATTGCAGCAAGGAATGAGGAGAAATTTTTCTCAGTGGACGATTTAAGAATACGAGCTAAGCTTACTAAGAGCGTAATTGAAATATTGCGTAAGAACCACGTTTTGGACAACCTTAATGAAACAGATCAATTATCATTTTTCTAATTAATGCATTTGAAGGGAGGGGATGAAATGAAGAAAGTAATTTGCGTTATAATGTGTATAGTCTTTTGCTGGATGATTTTTGTCCCCTTCGTTTTTGCGGAAGATTCAACTGAATTTGCCGATTCACCAAAGACTGACGAGTATATTTGGGCGGTTTCTTTTTCTTGTACTTATGACTCCGAAAAGTCTCAGGTTTTAATTGCAGGTACAGTTAGTCACGACTTTATGATAAGTCATCCTGACTATGAGATTCACATATATTCGGCAGTACCTTCAAAGGATATTCAAGAAGCGATTACGGCTTCCGACGTGCTTCCTTTGGCAAAGTCCTCTATGTCGGTAAGATTTACGTTTTACGTTGAGGTGGAGAACATAATCGACAGATATTCTAATTATGCCGTTGTGCTATCATCTCCCGAAGGACAAAATTTTCTTGCGGCACGTCCACTTATGCCTGCCGTTAATTCAACGTATGAATACGATAAAGAAGACCGTACTCATTTTAAGGGATTGAATACCGATAGTGGAAATTCGATCGTTGATGAAGGAATAGGTACTGCCATCATAGATATTGATCTTAATCTGTTAGAGGGAGATGCGGCTGACAGTATAATTTATACTGTAAAAAATACATCATTCAATATAAGAAAATCCTATGTAGATAAGCTCGATAGATCTATATTGGCAGCTTCACTAAACAACTGTAACGTATATTTAAGATTTTTATATCACCCCAATGAAGAAACGTCAAAATACGGTATTCCGTCTGTGTATTCCGAAAATGCTCTTGAATATGTGTGTAACATATCTGAATTCCTTGTCAACAGATACAGTCAGGGAAACGGAAGAATTGCGGGAATTATAATCGGAAGCTGCGCCGATGACGTTGAAACGGTTAATGACATTGGCGGTTTGGCCGCTGAGAACTACTGTGAACAATATTCATTTTATACCGCAGTAATCGCAAATGCCGTTCGTCAAATCAATTCAAACGTTGATATTGTTATTTCTGTTTCCGATAGAAACGATTATTCCTACGGTGGCTATAAGGACTGTCAGCTTACCCCGTCTGTTTTTTTAGATAGCGTCGCAAAATTTTTAGACGGCAGTTTTTCTCAAAAATTCAGCTATTCCGTTGTTGTTGAGTCAAAAGCATCGCCGCTTGGAATTGACGGTGAGAAAATTATAGATGGAATTGATACGAAGAATACAGACAATACTGTTATTGGTGCATACAACATATCTGTCTTTTGCGAGTTTCTTGATGAATTGCGTACCAAATACGAAAGTGCGCCAAGTTCGGTAACGTATATGTGGCATGCGAGTTCTTCTCTTGATGGAGCGGCACTCTCCTGTGCATACGTCTATAGCTACCTCAAGCTATTACAAAACAAAGAAATATCGAGCTTTGTTCTTGACGTGAGCGATTCACAATACAAAGAAATAAGTGCTTTGCTAAGTGTTATAGACACGCCAATGGCAAATACCCAAACAGAATATTTACTAAAATATTTTAAGGCTACGTCATGGGAAAAGATAATAGGAGACAACGTGACGTTTCCGTCTTTTTGTAGGCTTTGGACAAAGGCTTTTGCAGAACAAAGCTTACAACCGACAAAAGGAAGCTTTACTTATATGGATTTTTCCGTTGCCTCGGATTTTAACAGCATGAGAGCAGGAGAAAATTGTACGACTATTCTCTCGGACCAGGACACTGATGAAATAAGAGCTCTCCGTGCGATATCAGCACCATTGAAGCGTGGAGATACGGTGCAGATAATCGGTAGCTTGCAATATCCTGAAAGCTACGCATATACCTCGGTAATTTCAATAACGGTTGAGGCGAACGATTTATCAGCGTCGGAAAATGCACTGTATGAAATTGCTTTAACTGTAGGAAATAATAAGAACAGGATCGTTGCAAAGGGAATTTTAAAAAACGGAGTGAGAACGGAGCTGTATTTTGACGTTTCGGAGTACGCCGCAGAAAATCTTGCAAATTATCTGACTTTTAGTGTCAAATCGTTAACTGAAGACTCCGACTCTTTGTCGGTTTGGATACACGATGTAAAAGGATATAGCTCGGAATATTCCTCCGACGAGCTTCGAGTGCTTGTTGAAAATAAGCGTAACGAGATAAGAAATTTTGCCGACACAGATGCAGTCGGATTTAATTATAAGATCGTAATAATAATTGTTGGTGTTACGTTTGCAGCGTTTTCACTTGGCATAGGTCTTATGATACTTTTCAGACGTGACGATACGTCAAAGAGAGAATAATTTTTTGAGAGGGCGGTGACGGATTTGTCCGAATTTGTACATCTACATCTTCATAGTGAATACAGCTTACTTGACGGTGCATGCAGAATAAGCGATATACCCGTCAAAGCCCGTGAGTGCGGTCATACCGCTGTCGCCTTAACAGATCACGGAGTTATGTACGGTGCGGTAAGCTTTTACAAGGCATGTATAAAGGAAGGGGTTAAGCCTATTATCGGGTGTGAGGTTTACGTCGCATCGGGTTCACGCTTTGATAAAACGGTATATGCTGACGGTAACGGAAAGTATAACCATCTTGTTCTTTTGTGTAAAAATGAGGTGGGTTACCGGAATTTGATATATCTTGTATCAAAATCCTTTACTGAGGGCTTTTATTCAAAGCCTCGAGTAGATATTGAACTGTTGAGAAATCATTCTGAGGGATTGATTGCGTTATCAGCTTGTCTGGCGGGAAAAATCCCATCGCTTTTGTCTGCCGGAGATTATAATGCCGCGGTCGAGTATGCCAAGGAGCTTTCGGCAATATTCGGAAAGGATAATTTTTATATCGAGCTTCAAAATCACGGTATAAACGAGCAGCTTCAGATTTTACCTCAGCTCGTACGGCTTGCAGAGGAGTGCTCACTGCCGCTTGTTGCTACCAATGACTGTCATTATTTACGCCGTGAAAACGCCACCACGCAAGCAGTGCTTATGTGCATACAAACAAATACCGTCATAACCGACGGCAGACCGGTGGGCTTTGAGGTTGACGAGTTTTACTATAAAACGACTGCCGAGATGAAGATGCTTTTCGGTAAGTATCAGGGCGCAATTGAAAACACAGTTAAAATTGCTGATATGTGTAATTTTGCGTTTTCATTTGATGAGCCCAAGCTTCCTACTTATAAAACTCCTAATGGACTTTCATCATCGGAGTATTTAAGTGCTTTGGTGAGGGAAGGAATTGAGCGCCGTTTGGCTGACGGCTCATTAGTATTCGAGCCACAAGGGAAACAGGCGTATCTTGACCGAGTTGAATATGAGCTTTCCGTTATTGCCGATATGGGATATGACGATTACTTTTTGATAGTTCAGGATTACGTTGCATTTGCTAAATCGAGAGATATACCGGTAGGTCCCGGAAGAGGCTCGGGCGCGGGCAGTCTTGTCGCCTTTTTGATAGGTATTACCGACGTAGATTCAATAAAATTCGACTTGCTTTTTGAGCGGTTTCTTAATCCCGAAAGGGTAAGTATGCCCGATATTGATATTGACTTTTGCTATAACCGTCGAGATGAGGTCATACAATATATGTATGACAAATACGGAAGCGACCACGTCTCCCAGATCATAGCATACGGTACGCTTGCCGCACGTGCGGCAATACGTGACGTCGGAAGAGCACTTGGTATGTCTTATGCAGAGGTTGATCCCGTCGCAAGAGCTGTGCCACATGAGCTTGGAATGACGCTTAATGATGCGTTAAAGCTTCCCGAGCTTAAGGCTCAGTACGAAAGCTCAGAGTCAGTTAAAAGGCTAGTCGATACGGCAATGGAAATTGAGGGAATGCCGAGAAATATTACGGTTCATGCGGCAGGTCTTGTGGTTACCGATGAACCGGTAGCGAAGTACGTACCTTTGGCGGTAAGTAACAGCGCAATAGTTACGCAGTTCGACATGGACACGATAGCACAGCTCGGACTTCTGAAATTTGACTTTTTGGCGCTTCGTTATCTTACCATAATGAACGATGCTTGTTCTTTTGTTAGGGAAACGTGTCCCGATTTTAATATTTCTGCCGTACCGTATGACGACAAAAAGACGTATGAGCTTATCTCGTCGGGAGCGACCTTAGGGGTATTTCAGCTAGAATCCTCTGGAATGAGACAGATGCTCTCCGAGCTTCGTCCGGAGCGCTTTGACGATATTATAGCGGCTATTGCGTTGTATAGACCGGGGCCTATGGATTCTATACCGAAATATATTGAGTCACGCCATAATTCAAATAAAATATCCTATGACCATCCTCTGCTTGAGCCGATACTAAAATCAACATACGGTTGTATCGTATATCAAGAGCAGGTAATGAGTATTTTCCGCGAAATGGCAGGATATACCTATGGACATGCAGACGTTGTGAGACGAGCAATGTCAAAGAAAAAGGCAGACGTTCTCAATTCGGAATACGAAAGCTTCATTGATGGGGCAAAGGCTCGCGGTGTTGACGGAGAGCTTGCGGGAAAGATATTTAACGATATTTCTTCCTTTGCAAATTATGCATTTAACAAGAGTCATGCTGCCGCGTATGCTGTTATATCATACAGAACAGCGTATCTGAAGGCGCATTATCCGTGCGAATATATGGCGGCGCTTATGACGTCTGTTCTTGGAAATCTTACTAAGCTTGCGGAATATATTACGGAATGCGGCAGATTTGGAATAAAGGTTTTACCCCCGGACATAAATGAGAGCCGTATGTATTTCCATCCTCACGGTGGTAATATCGTTTTTGGACTTCTTGCACTCAAAAACGTCGGAAAGCAGTTTATAGAAAACATCATAAGAGAGCGAACAGGAGCACCGTTTGCTGATTTTGAGGATTTTGTCCAGCGAATGTCCGATTATGATATAAACAAACGCATGGTAGAAGGACTTATTAAATCGGGTGCATTTGACAAATTAGGAACGTACAGAAGCAGACTGCTTTCGTCCTATGAGCGACTTATTGATATTCGTACGGAGAAAAACAGAAGTAACATTTCAGGTCAGCTTGACATGTTCTCCTCCGCGTTTTCTGCGGGGAACGCGGAAATCGCACCTAAGTTCGAATATCCGAACGTTCCCGATTTTTCATTAAAGGAAAAGCTGATGCTTGAAAAAGAGAGCTCCGGAATGTATTTCTCTGGACACATGATCGACAGCTATTCTGCACATGTAGAAAGCCTCAAGGTGGCGGAGATCGCAGAGCTTTTAAATACTGAAGCTGTAAAAGAGAAGCAAGTAGTCAAGCTTTGCGGAATAATATCTTCAGTTACACTTAAAACTACCAGAAGCAATCAGAAAATGGCGTTTATAACAGTAGAAGACAGATACGGTGAAATTGAATGTCTTGTTTTTCCGAAGGTATATACGCAATTTTATCAGCACGTACGCATTGATTCGCCCGTTTATATTGAGGGAAGTATATCGTTGCGCGAGGACGAGCTGCCTAAGGTTATTGTAAATGTGATGGACGAGCTTATTGACAATTCCGCTTATAAGCTCCAAAAGAAAGCAACAGATGTAAAATCGGCAGTTAAGCAGTACGAGCAAAGTACTCAGCCCAAAACGTACACGAAGATATATCTCCGTGTTCCGAATTTTAACTGTCGGGAGTATTTTAAGGCAAAAAATATCGTTGAGATTTTCGATGGAGATATCAAAGTTATTTTCTATGATTCATCAACGTCAAAGTACGTCAACTTTCCGATGGGAGTTAATGTTACGGAATATATACTTTCCGAGCTGCGTTCAATTTTGGGAAAAGAAAACGTCGTAATGAAATAGTTTTACACAAAAAGCACACGATTTCTGTTCGTGTGCTTTTGTATTATATAAGTGGCGAGTGCATTATTTTTCGAGTATCATTTTTTCAAGCTCTCTCGCAGGAAGAGAATAGGCATGATTTTTCTTTTTAACAAGAGAAATTGCTCTGGATGGAAGTTGATTTGCCAGATGAATTCTGTATATCCCTTGTGCTTCTGATGTTTCACTAAAAAAATCCTCGGGAACAAAGCCAATACCAAGATTATGTTTGATAAGCGGTATCAGTTGGTCTGCTGTTGCCGCTTCAATATCTGCAGAAAAAGAAAGGCCGTTTCGGGCAAAGTACTTCATGTAATACTCGTAAGTGGATGTTTTGCTGCCAAGAGAAACTATGGGATAGTTGCAAAGCTCGGATAATTCCAACGCGTTACCCTCGGACAGGGAACGAAAAGTCTCTCCGCAGACAGCTATCTCATTAAATTCCTTTAAGGTTTTTTCGGTAAGCTCAGGCGACGATTCCATAGGAGTTGTCAAAACACAAAGATCGACAAGCCCCCCTTTTAGCATAGTCAACGCTTGCGGTGTTGACACGTTGATTATTTTTATACGCACTCCGGGGTATTTTGTGCAGTAACGGTTAAGTATCGGTAACAAAAAGCAACGAAGCGCTATTTCAGTAGCGCCTATAGATACGAACCCTTTTTCCAGGGATTTGTTTGCGATTATTCTTTCCTCTCCTGCTGTGATTTGCTCAATAGCCACAGAGATATTTTCATAAAGTTTTTCTCCTTCCTCGGTGAGTGTTACACCTTTTGTTGTTCGCTCAAGAAGAGTACAACCTAAACCGGCTTCCAGAGATTTTATTGCGCGTGTAAGATTAGGTTGACTGTTAATCAATATATTTGCTGCTTGTGTAAAGCTGCCGCACTTTGCGACGTAATAAAAAATTTTGTAATAATCGTAGCTTATATTCATTATTTTTCTCCATATCATTTTGATATAATGTTGATGAGTAATATGTATTTTACATATACCTTGATTTGTATTATAATATAATACGATGAATTTGTCAAGAAAAATTTTTAGGAGAATCTATATGGAATACTCAACACTTATAAACCTTTTTGAAGCATTTACTATTTTCTGCTTTGGTCTTTCATGGCCTATATCAATAAGAAAGTCTTACGTTAGCCGTACAGCTAAGGGAAAAAGTCTTTTTTTTGAAGTGTTTTTAATAATCGGATATGCATTTGGAATAGCAAGAAAATTTATACAATTGTCTTTCCTTGGAGAAGACGGCTTGTTATTCTATCTTAGTTTTTTCTTCTATATCTTAAATTTCATAGAAATTGGTATAGATATAGCGCTGTATTTTCGTAATAAGCGACTTGACAAGCTAGCGTCAATTTCCTCTACTGTATGCAAAACTAAATTTATGGCTACTTCATATTAAGAGCAAAACCTAAAAGCCGATACGGATTTAGAAATTCCGTATCGGCTTTTAGGTTTGCGCAAATGTGCTATCCGTCATAATCCTCAATTATTGAATTCAATTGCTTTTCACCTACTACATCAAAGCCTTCTTCAAGTATTCGTTTATCCGCTTCGGGAAGTGTTTTTACGTATACTTCTAAAACCTTGATAAGTGTTCCGTTTTTATCGAAAATACCTATTTTACCCATATACTCATGTACAGTATATATTTTTTCTGTATCGGGTGCCTCCGTGTCGGATTCTTGCGGCTCGTCCTTTACCACGTAAACGTATTCGGTCTGTATTAATTTTTCCTCAGTTACGATCTCGTCTGTATTTGAAGAATGAAATGTGAGCCACAAAGAAATAACAAGTATCGCAAGCATAAGTATAGCATATATTGCTGTTATTTTTAAAACAAAATTTATTTTATTACAGTTAGAGCTTTTCATATTATCTCTCCGTATTTTTTATATTATTGTTTCAGTAAAAATCATAAATTATACCGATTTGTGCAATAATATACGAGGATATATTTTTTATTTGGGAGAAAATATGGTAAAAGTGGTATTTGTGAAAATAATAAAAGTTTTATTGATAATACTTATTGTACTCGGTATTATGCTTACGGTTGTAGGCATTTCCTTTGCAATATACGTTGACAGATACGTTGAAAAGAGCATTGATGAGAGCATGTTTTATATTGTCGGAGCTGATTCTCAAACAAAAATATATTATTATGAGTATGAGGACAGAGTAAACAGAGTGGGGGAAGCAGTTGAGCTTTCTGAGGCTTTGTACGGTGGGTACAGAAGCAAATACGTGTCTTACGGTCAAATTCCCGAAGATTTAAAAAATGCATTCGTCAGTATCGAAGACAAAAGATTTTATAAGCATAAGGGCGTTGACTGGTTTAGAACATTATCCGCAGGCGTAAATTACTATTTGAAATTCAGTGATAGCTACGGAGGCTCTACGATAACTCAACAGCTAATTAAAAACGTTACGGATAAGGACGAATATTCATTTCAAAGAAAAATTCAGGAGATATTTTGGGCGCTCGATCTTGAAACAAAGATGGATAAAAACGAAATACTTGAATTGTATTTGAATATCATAAATCTTTCGCAGGGGTGCTATGGGGTCGGAGCGGCATCGGAATATTATTTTTCAAAGGATGTTTCGGAGCTTACGCTCTCTGAATGTGCTTGTATCGCGGCAATTACAAACAGCCCTACCTACTACGATCCAATAAAAAATCCCGAAAATAACAATAGGAGAAGATTGCTGATCCTCACTCAAATGTATGAGCTAGGATATATAAGTGAGGTAGAATACACGACCGCAAAAAACGAGCAAACGGTGCTAAACGTAAAGGAGAGCGGTGCAGAGACGGCAATTAACTCCTGGTACGTTGACATGGTCGTAGAGGACGTTATGAATGACCTTATGAGCACCTACGGATATAGCCGTCCTATGGCAAGTCTTGTAGTATATACGGGAGGGCTTAAAATATACACAGTTATGGATCCCGACGTACAAGAAACGCTTGAAGAATACTATAAAGATCTATCTAACTTTTCGGTTGGAAAAGCGGATGCGCCGCAGTCCTCAATGATAGTAATTGATCCAAAAACGGGAGATATACTCGGTGTTGCGGGAGCGGTTGGTGAAAAGAACGCGAACCGAATACAGAATTATGCGACGTATACGGTACGTCCCGCAGGCTCGGTAATAAAGCCGCTGTCCGTTTATGCACCGGCGATGGAGTCGGGAATAATTACGTGGTCGAGCGTGTATGACGATACCCCTGTAAATTTTGGCAATTATAATCTTGACAAGGAAAAGGGAAATATCGTTCAACCCGTGGCGTGGCCGAAAAATGCAAACGGAACGTATAGAGGGCTGACTAACGTAAACTACGCCATCGAGCATTCAATAAATACGGTTACGGTCAAGGTGCTCGAGGACCTTGGACTCGAGTCGTCTTTTGATTTTCTTTACGAAAAGCTTAAAATGAAAAGCCTGATAACTACGAAAACACTAGATAACGGAAGTGTTATTACGGATAAGGATTACGCGGCCTTGGCACTCGGACAATTCAACTACGGCGTTACCGTACGCGAAATAACTGCGGCATATTCAATTTTCGCAAATGACGGTATATATAACAACTACCGTTCGTATTACGTTGTTACAGATTCACACGACGAGCATGTCCTCGAAAATAAGTATCACGGAGAAGCGGTCATAAGCGAGGAAAACTCGGATATTATGACAATGATGCTTCAAAACGTGGTCGCAAACGGAACGGCAACAGATATAACACTTGACAAAAGCGTCAGCTGCGCGGGGAAAACGGGAACGACACAAAACAAAAACGATCTTTGGTATATAGGTTACACTCCATATTTTATTGGCGGTGTTTGGCTTGGATACGAATATCCAAAGCCACTTAGTGATTATTCGAGCAATATTTGCATAAAGATATGGGATGATATAATGAAAGAGCTTCACTTCGAGTATATTTCAGAGGGAAATGTTCTTGATTTTTCGGTTAGTGATAATATAGTAGAGTGTGAGTATTGCGTAGATTCGGGGAAGCTTATGACAACAGCTTGCCGTCAAGACCCGAGAGGTGGGAGAAGTGAAAAGGGATATTTTGTAAAGGGAACAGTTCCTACCGAGCCTTGCGACAGACATGTTTCTGTTTCTTACGATTCTTTAAGCGGCGGTGTGGTCGTCGGGGAATGTACGGATAACGTAATCAAAGTAGGACTTATAAAGGTGGAAAGAAACTTTCCAATACAAATATACGTTACCGACGCGCAATATACTTGGCGTGATATCGGCAAGGATGTTCTTCCCGAAACAGCACCAACGCTTCCGTTTTATAATAATCTTTTGAAGAAGGACACGTTTTCGGGAATAAGTCGCACGGATAAACAATATAACAGAGCATGCAGGGAGCATTTTAACTATATTGAATGGAAGAAAAAGCAAGAAAGCGGCTGATTTCA
>SVQL01000080.1 GCA_015065365.1 Oscillospiraceae bacterium
TAGATATAGACGCAACTCAAATACCCGATCTCGTTCCCGTATTGGCAACGGTTGCCGCCGTCAGTGAAGGAACGACCACCATACGAGGTGCGGCAAGGCTTCGCCTTAAGGAAAGCGACCGAATCGAGTCGGTATGTTCCATGCTTTCCTCTCTTGGTGCAGACGTTAAAGCCACCGACGACGGTCTTATGATATACGGAAAAAGCAGCCTTAACGGCGGCACAGTTGACACGTTTAACGACCACAGAATAGCAATGAGCGCGGCAGTAGCATCCGTTGCTTGCGAAAACGAAGTTACCGTATCGGGTGCTGAATGCGTTGAAAAATCCTATCCCGATTTTTGGAACGATATAGAAACGTATCTTTCCTTAAACATCAAAAAATAACGTTACCGAGGAACTTATATGACTACCTACGGAAAAAACATAAAAATGACAATATACGGCGGCTCGCACGACAGCGAGATAGGCGTTAAGATTATGGGACTTCCAAAGGGCTTTACCTTTGACGAGGGCGAGCTTTCCGCTTTTATGAAGCGCCGCGCGCCGGGTAATAATCCTTATTCGACTAATCGTAAGGAGGCTGACGCACCTGTGTTTTTGAGCGGAGTTGACGGCTATACTCTTAACGGAGACGAGCTTTGCGCTGCAATAAAAAACACCAATCAGCGCTCGTCCGACTATGAGCAAAAATCCTTTATTCCCCGCCCCTCTCACGCAGATTTTGCCGCTAAAATAAAATACGGCGAGTCGGTCGACCTTCGAGGCGGCGGACACTTTTCGGGCAGACTCACAGCCCCCATGTGCATCGTCGGCGGAATTTGTCTGCAATATCTTAAAAGCATAGGCATTGAAATAGGCGCGCACCTCTACGCCGTCGGCGGCGTATACGACACGCCGTTTAATATGGTAACCCCAAAAGAACAGCTTGATATACTTAAGGACAGAAGCGATTTCCCCGTGCTCGACACCGAGCGCGGTGAGGCTATGAAAGCTGCAATAACAGCTGCCGCCTCGGAAGGAGATTCCGTTGGCGCTATAATTGAGTGTGCCGCAGTAGGACTCCCCATAGGTCTTGGCGAGCATATGTTCGACGGAATGGAAAACAGAATTTCCTCAATAGTATTCGGAATACCCGCAGTAAAAGGAATTGAATTCGGAAACGGCTTTGAGTGCGCTCGCATCAGAGGCTCTCAAAACAACGACGAGTTTATTACCGACGGAAAAACCGTAACCGCCAAAACCAATAATGCAGGAGGGATTCTCGGCGGTATGACGAGCGGCATGCCCCTCGTTTTCCGCGCTGCTATGAAACCTACACCCTCTATTTACAAGGAGCAAAACAGCGTTGACATGGCTACTATGACTCCGGTAAAGCTAACTGTCAAGGGCAGACACGACCCTTGCGTTGCACTTCGTGCCACACCCGTTTTTGAAGCCGCGTGCGCAATAGCCATATACGATGCCCTTCTTGACAACAATACGTAAAGGACTCTCTTTTTAAAATGAAACTCAATGCAAACCATACGGTTGCCGCCTGCTTTACAGGCGCTATGATTCAGGCAATTGTAATAAATCTTCCGCCTCTGCTTTATCTTACGTTTGAGCATGAGTTCGGCATATCATTATCCAAAATAAGCTTGCTTATCGCAATCAGCTTTGTAACTCAGTTACTTATGGATTTCACCGCATCTAAATTTCCAAGCCTTTTTAATAACCGCGCCATGGTCGTTATAGGACAGACATGCTCTGCCTGCGGTCTTTTGGGAATGGCTCTGCTTCCGTATATTATGCCGCCGTACGTCGCGCTCATAATAGCAACAACGGTAGCGGCGTTTGGCGGCGGTATAATAGAGGTAATGGGAAATCCCATAATCGAGGCGTGCCCCGTAAAAAACAAAAACAGAATTTTAAGCTTCATGCACTCCTGCTACTGCTGGGGCCTTGTCCTTACTGTTCTTCTCTCCACCTTATTTTTCAAGCTGGTGGGCATTGAGCATTGGCGTATGCTTTTCTGCTTGTGGGCAATAATACCTGCCATAAACGCAATCGCGTTTGTTTTCGTTCCACTCGCACCCATGGAGTCCGCCCCCGCAGTTATGAACAAGAAAAATTCCGTTTTCAGAACCTTTACCTTTTGGGCGTTCTTTATGCTCATGCTTTGCGCAGGGGCTTCCGAAATGACTATGACACAATGGGCATCAAGCTTTGCGGAAACGGGACTCAACGTAGATAAATCTACGGGGGATCTTCTCGGACCTTGCGCGTTTGCAGTACTCATGGGACTCGCGAGAGTAATTTACGCAAAATTCAGCACAAAGCTCAACCTCTCAAAATTCATGTTGGTCTCTGCCGTCATTTGCGTAATTTCCTATCTTATCACGGCGCTCTCGCCGTATCCCATTCTCTCACTCGTTGGATGTGCAGTCTGTGGCTTCTCCGTAGGCATAATGTGGCCGGGAACACTGTGCATGGCGACGGAGAGAATCCCAAACGGCGGTGTTAAGATGTTTGCCCTCCTCGCTCTCGCGGGAGATGCAGGCTGTACACTCGGACCTACAACAGCAGGCTGGATAGCCGAAGCCTTTGGAGATAACCTAAAAATATCATTTATCTTTTCAACCGTATTTCCGTCGCTCATAATAGCGCTGGTGACGGTACTGCTCATACAACAAAGAAAAAAACGAAAGTCTTAAAACATCGAGGATATAAAAATGGAGCTTTCAGAACTTCGTAAGCAAATAGATTCAATAGACGAGGAGCTCGTTACACTTTTTAAAAAGCGAATGAACGTTTCTGCCGAGGTTGCGGAATACAAAAGACAAACGGGAATGAACGTGCTCGACTCATCGCGTGAGCGCGCGCTTCTCGGCAAGGTTTCCGAGCTTTCAGGCGAGGAATTTGAAGAATATACGCGTACTCTTTACGCCACTATTCTCGACCTCTCGCGCTCCTATCAGCACAAGCGCCTCGGCGATACTTCCACTCTTTATAAGGAAATATCCAATGCTCTTGAAGCTACTCCCAAGCTTTTTCCCGACAAGGCAATGGTGGCATGTCAGGGTGTCGAGGGCGCTTACTCGCAAATAGCCGCAGAGAGACTTTTCAAGTATCCGAGTATTATGTTTTTCTCAAGCTGGGAAAAGGTTTTCTCCGCTATTGAGGCAGGTCTTTGTCGCTACGGAGTTATTCCCATAGAAAACAGTACGGCAGGCTCCGTCAAAAAGGTCTACGACCTTATGATAAGTCGCAATTTCAAGATTGTCCGCACAGTAAGAATAAAAATCGACCACAATCTTCTCGTAAAGCCCGGAACTCGCATGGAGGACATAACGGAAATAGTTTCGCACGAGCAGGCAATAAGCCAATGCTCGCATTATCTTGCCGCAAACTTCCCGAACGCAAAGATTCATCGCGTCGAAAATACCGCAAAAGCGTCTCAAATGGTAGCAGAATCACCGAGCAACAATATTGCCTCACTTTCCTCTCGCACCTGTGCGACACAGTATTCGCTTGAGGTGCTCGCCTCGTCGGTCCAGGACAACGGAAACAATCACACCAGATTTATCTGTATCACCAATAAGCTTGAGGTTTATCCCGGCGCTGAACGTACGACACTCATGATAGTCGCGCCACACAAGCCCGGCTCCCTTTACCGTATTCTATCGCGCTTCAATGCGCTCGGAATAAATCTTTTAAAGCTCGAATCACGTCCTATCCCCGACAGAGATTTTGAGTTTATGTTCTATTTCGACCTTGAAGCCCCCGTATATTCAGACCGCTTTGCACAGCTTTTGTCCGAGCTTGAGCGCGAGTGCGACGAGTTTACGTATCTCGGCTCATATCTGGAGGTCGTATAATGAAAACGGGATATTCTCACATAAAATGCGGTCTTATAGGCGAAAAGCTCGGTCATAGCTTCTCGGAAATGATACATCGCGAGCTTGCAGATTATCAATATGAGCTTATAGAGCTCTCGCCTGGCGAGGTTGAGAGCTTTGTAAAATCCCACCGCCTTGATGCATATAACGTAACCGTTCCCTACAAAAAAGCGGTAATGCCGTTTTTAGATATTATATCACCCGAAGCCCAAGCAATAGGCGCGGTAAACACCGTAGTACACGGTAAGGACGGAAAGCTTTATGGCTACAACACTGACTATTTCGGTTTTTCGCATATGCTTGATAAATCGAAAATTAAGGTAACGGATAAAAAGGTCTTAGTTTTTGGAACAGGTGGTGCATCCGCCACCGTATGTGCGGTTCTTCGTGATCGCGGCGTGCGTGAGCTTGCAGTAATCGGCTCAAGGGATAACAATGAGGGCGTATTGAAAAAGCATTACGATTCACAAATAATCGTAAATACGACTCCCGTCGGTATGTATCCGAAAAACGGTACTTCCCCCGTTGATATTTCTCAGTTTCCCCTTTGCGAGAGCGTTCTTGACGTCATATACAATCCCTCAAAAACAAAGCTTTTGCTTGATGCCGAGAAGCGCGACTTGCCTCATATAAACGGCTTGCCAATGCTCGTGGCACAGGCAGTCAAGGCATTTGAGTTTTTCACGGGTGATGCTGCGGATTACAGCGTATGCGACGATATAATAAGATTGCTTGATTTTAACACAAAGAATATTATTCTTATTGGCATGCCCGGCTGCGGAAAAAGCACGGTTGCTAAGCTTATAGCTGAGAAGCTTTCTCGGTCGTTTTATGATGCCGATAAAGTATTTGAAGAAGTCTTTGGAAAGACTCCCGCAGACGTTATATGCGAGAGCGGTGAAGAAAAATTCAGAGAAATGGAGCACGAAATTGCAGATCGCCTCGGAAAGCTCAACGGTGCGGTGATTGCCACAGGCGGAGGAGTAGTTACCCGAAGCTATAATTATGCCCCTCTTCATCAAAACGGCACGCTTGTCTTTCTTGAACGCGACCTTAAAAAGCTGTCAAGTAAGGGCAGACCTCTTTCACAGACAAATTCCCTTCAAGCTCTTTACGACTCACGCATAGAGGCATACCGCCGCTTTGCGGATATAACAGTAAGCAGCACTGAAATCCCTAACGACACCGCAGAGCTTATCATTTCAATGATAAAAAAATAGGAGACTTATATGAAAATACTCGTTATTAACGGTCCAAATCTTAATATGCTTGGTATCCGCGAGCCAGACATTTACGGCAAGCAGGATTTTAAGGAGCTTGAGTTATACATTCGAGAAGCAGCAAAGTCTCTCGGACACGACGTAACTCTTTTCCAGTCCAATCACGAGGGTGAGATAGTGGACATAATCCAGTCTGCCTACGGTGTTTTTGACGGCATAGTAATAAATCCTGCCGCCTATACGCACACGAGCGTCGCAATTCTCGACGCGCTCAAGGCTGTTGGTATTCCCACAGTCGAGGTACACCTTTCGGACATCTCGTCGAGAGAAGAATTTCGCAAATTCTCATACGTATCTATGATTGCGAAAAAAACCGTATACGGTCTTGGCTTCGAGGGCTATAAAAAGGCACTTGAATATTTCTGTAAATAAAAAATGCGGCTTGCTTCTTTTGAAGCAAGCCGCATTTTTTATTATCTTCTTGAAACTAAAGCACCGAATATTGCAAGTATTCCTTCAATGATGAATATAACTCCCGCGACGATTATCGCCCACGAAATAACCTCGCCCATTCCTCCGCTTATAAGGAATATCGCGCCGATAATACAAAGGACGGATTCAATAAAGCCTATTACGGTAGAAAATATGCGCTTGGTCTTATTGGGTGCCTTTATGCGTCTGATAAGCGTTAAAACACCGTACAGCAAAAGAATCACTCCGATAATTATTCCCCAAATGTCTATAATAAACCAACCGAAAACAAGCACGACGATAGCAAGAATTATCTTTAAAAGTCCCATTATGTATCTTGCCTTCACCATGTCGATTATTCCCATAATAATAAGGAATACTCCCACAACGCAAATTGCGATATTCACCAAACGATTCTGCAATATTACGAACAAAATTCCAAGTATCAATGTCATAATTCCCGAAATAAATCCCGTAGTTTTTTTCATTTTCCTCTCTCCTCTCCGAAATATTTAATTATAATTATAATATCATACACAACACAACAATATGATAGTTTCACAAATCAATTATCAAACTGCGCGTGGTAAAGTGAATAATAAAATCCCTTCTTCGCCATAAGCGCATCGTGATTGCCCTGCTCTATTATGTTTCCGTCCTTAACGACGAGTATAACATCGGCATTCTGAATTGTTGAAAGACGGTGAGCAATTACAAAGCAGGTACGCCCCTTCATAAGCTCGTACATTGCGCTCTGTATCTGCTGTTCCGTACGTGAATCGATATTCGAGGTTGCCTCGTCTAGTATGAGCATCGGTGTATTTGCAAGCATAGCACGCGCTATGGTTATAAGCTGCTTGTGTCCCTTTGAAATATTAACGCCGTCATCGGACAGCACGGTATCGTATCCCTCGGGCAAGGATTCTATGTATTCATGTATATGAGCCATACGGGCGGCGTTCTCCACCTCCTCGCGAGTGGCATCCTCTTTACCGTAAACTATGTTTTCGTATATAGTTCCGTGGAAAAGCCACGTATCCTGAAGCACCATGGTAAATGCTGCACGCAAGGAATCTCGGGTAACGCTCCTTATCTCCTTGCCGTCGACGAGTATCTCACCTGAATTGACGTCATAAAAGCGCATAAGAAGATTTATCACTGTCGTTTTACCGGCACCCGTAGGACCGACTATTGCAACTATGTTACCCTCGTCTGCGTTAAGAGACAGTCCCTTTATAATCGTCTTCTCGGGAACGTATCCAAACTTCACGTCCTTTATCTCCACCTCACCCTTAACGTTCTCAAGAACGGTAGCGTCGGGCTTGTCCGCAGGTTCTGCGGGCGTATCCATGATAACGAATATCTTCTCCGCCGCAGCACTTGCAGATTGCAGATCGCTTACGATATTCGCAAACTCATTTATAGGACCTGCAAATTTACGCAAATACTGAACGAAGGAGGATATCCCACCAAGAGAAATCGTAAACATGACGGGAATTGCAGCCGCTTCCGCCTTATTAAGACTAAAGAACAGGAAGAAAATTCCGCCGAGCATCGTCACAAGGGACAATGAAAGATTGTTTATAAAGTTTACGGTAGGTCCAACCGTTGCCGCGTAATATTCAGCAGTATAATAAGCATTGACGGCTTCCT
>SVQL01000081.1 GCA_015065365.1 Oscillospiraceae bacterium
GGGAAATCATATTGAAGCTGAAGATATGACACAGGATATCGCGCTTCAGATCGTCACGGCTTTGAACAAAGGCACGATACCGACAAGCTTTTCGGCGTGGGTATGGCAGATTGCGCGCAACCGTTACTCCGTATGGGCGAAGGAAAAGCATGTTCGAAACGAATCGGTAACCGGGTCCGATATCGGCGATTATGAGATCGAGGACGAAAGCGAAAATATCCTTGATGAAATGATACATACAGAGCAATTGGCTCTGCTCCGACGAGAGTTGGCGTTCATTAAGAGTGATTATCGAAACATCGTCGTTGCCTATTACATAGAAAACAAAGCCGTTCGTGAAATTGCAGAATCGCTCTCACTTCCCGCAAACACGGTCAAGTCCCGACTTTTCCGTGCAAGAGAAATTTTGAAAGAAGGTATGGATATGGCAAGAGAATTTGGAAAATTGAGCTATAACCCCGAGGATATTGATTTTATCAACAATGGACTGTTAGGCTCGGAGCACGAACCGTGGAATTTTATTTCGCGATCCCTCTGTAAAAACATTTTAATTGCTGCTTATAGAACACCGTCAACGGCTGAAGAATTGGCGATGGAGGTTGGTGTGGCGCTACCGTATATGGAAGAAGAACTACGCGCGCTTGTAGAGGCTACGCTCATGAAGAAGAACGGCAATCAATATGAAACCAATTTCTTTATTGTAAGTGCAGAAGCGCAAGAGAAAATATACGCACATCTGCAGGGATTAGCCCCCGAACTTACCAAAGCGATTATTGCGGCTTTGGAATATGAAAACGAATGGAAAAAGGAGAACTGCCCCGAGTGGCACGAAGGATATCAACCGTTTGAGGATATGAAATGGGCGTTGCTTATGGCCGAAACAGATACTATTAAGCAATATACGCTTCGTGAGTTTAATAAAAATGCAACTGAGATTAACAATATAGGTCCTTGGGGACACACACTCCGCCCCAATGGCGGCGAATGGGATTTGCTGGGCCTTGAAAAACATTATGCTTATGCACCAAATTACGTCAGTCTTGTAGGTTGTGTTACAAATCCGTCAGAAAGTAAATTACCTGAAATAGGATATCGTCAATATCTTTTCAAGCAATTTGGCGAAACGCATACGCCAACACTCAATTATTCAGATGGAAAAGGTCTTGTAGCGGTTGCTAACGGTAAATGTAGTGAAATTGATGAGACAACCTTAAAACACCTTGAAAAAATTGGAATTGTGAAAAAAACAAGCGACGGATATGTTCCAACAATTCTTGTCATGCGTAAAGAAAAATTCAAGAAAATGCCTGAAGAAACAGGAGACTGTTTTGAGGAACTGCGCTATAAAGCACGCGATATTGCAAAAAAACATTATTTGTTTTGCAGGGAGCAGATCTATAAAGAGATTCCCGAATTTTTGAAGGCAGACGAATTTCAGATTGACCATGCTTGCGCAAATATCTTCGCTATGCGCGGTGCGGTCCTTGAAGAAGCCATCAAACAAGGGTATTTGTTGTTTGACAAGAATAGGGATAACCGAGCTTTAGGGGCTTATTTAATCATATAAAGTTACCGCCGAGAGTGACCGTTTGGTCACTCTCGGCGGTATTATACTTGTAATTATTATTTATTATTTTTATTTTCCAATAAACATCTGAGTCCAATAATGCCCGTTTGGCGCGTAACCTACACCAATATGAGTATAGGACGAGTTCAAAATATTTGCTCTGTGCCCCGACGAGTTCATCCACGCATCAACAACCCTTTGCGGTGTTGCTTGACCTCTTGCGATATTCTCGCCCGCACTTCGGTAGGTTATCCCAAAGTTTTTTATCATCTGGAAAGGTGTGCCGTAGGTCGGACTTGTGTGAGAAAAATATTTGTTATCTCTCATATCCTCGGACTTTATACGCGCCACTCGGCTGAGCTGCCAATCGTATGTAAGCTCTGAGAGGCCGTTCTGCTTTCTTATTTCGTTTACAAGCCTTACGACTTCCTTTTCAAACTTCAATACAGATGCGTCCGCAGTCGGAATATTTAAGGTCTGTCCTGGGTATATAAGATCCGGATTTTTGATATGTGGGTTGGCGGCTTTGATTTCACTGAGACCCACCTCATATTTTACTGCGATTTTCCACATGCTGTCGCCCTTGACCACCGTGTATGTCTCGGCGGCAGATGCTGTCAAAGCAAAAACAGAAAACATCATAATCGCACACAATGCAAATGATAACAGTTTCTTCATTCCATACCTCCCTATATTAAAACTGCCGTAAATGATTAATTCATCATTAACGTATTAATTATAGCATATTTGGAAGCCTGTTTCAAATGCAATAAGTGGAGACATAGGGCAATTCCGCTTGCTCGGACAAATATTAGTCGATTTCAATACTAATCCTAACAAAAAAACGGTATTTAGCCAAAACTTACATATTGATTATTTCTCACTATTTTACTGTATCTCCGATGATCATTCTAAAAATTCCGCCGAGAGAAACGTAAGGGTCGCTCTCGGCGGTTGACTATTTGATTCGGTGCTAAATGCTTTTTTGATGACGGTCAAAATATTTTCAAAGAGCCATATCACTTCCCTATAACCAGCATCGTTCTCGCAAGAAGCTTTGCCATATCGCCCCTCGTTACGTTCTCTCCTGCCCCCGAAACCATATCGGCAGACTCAATAATACCAAGAGTGTAAAGCGATTCCACCGCCTTGCTCGACCACGACGGTATCGCATCTGCATCGGCGAACACCGTAGTAACCTTCGCCTGCGCGTAACCGATCATATTGCTTATAATAACCGCCGCCTCGGACATCTTAATACTTTCATCGGGCCTGAAGTAAAGCTTGCCGTCCATTTTAGTTCCACTTATATATCCCATAGTGTAGGCAAGTTCAACGTACCCTTTCATTTCCGCGCCAATTTCTTCGTCGTCAGCAAATACGGTCGAAGACACCTCGGGCACGTTCTTTATGCCGACCGCATTCATTGCGGTTACCAAAAATTCCGCGCGAGTGACTTCTCTGTCGGCTTCGAAATAATAGTAGTTGCCCACCTGAACACCGTTCATAAGACCGTTTTCTGTAACGGCGGTTGCATAGCACTGAAGCGCATCATTGGCAAGATCACTGTAAATCGTTGGAACACTTGGAGTAGAAACACGAACTGTCACCTCTGCCGACGCGCTGTAATTTCCGTATTTATCGCAAACAACGTAAGAAAACTTATCGTCGCCGCTAAATGACGCATCAGGATAATAAGTATACGTTCCAAGATTTTCGTCTTCAATAACGACAGTGCCGTTAGCGGGATATTTCACTATCTCATACTTCAAATCGTCTCCCTCGGGGTCGTATGCAGATAAAACGCCCGAAAGACGCATTCCCTTATAGGTTTCGGGATTGAGAGAAGCGTACGCCGCAAGACTAAGTGTAGGAGAATAGTTTACCTCATCCAACATATAAATATTGCAGCTTATCTCGTAAGCACTGCCGTTCACGGTAAAATCAAAGGAAGCGTTATTTCCCGACCCGACGCTCGACTCCTCAAAAGTCATAAGACCAATTTCAGCCGCAGAGATCTTCTGATTTAATGATACTCCTTCGCTGCCGATATAAAGCGAACCGCAAACCGCATCAGGCAAGCGAGTAATAACTATATAGTCTACGTCCGATAGATTCATTGCGCAAGCAAATCTGTCCGCCGAAAAACATAACTCGTTTCCCTTTATCCCCGCAAGTGCCATATCGTTCTGAGCCGCAATAACGTTAAGTCCGCAGGATACAGGTATTTTTTTCTCCTCGCTAACCGTCACAGACGAAGAAATTCCGTAAAGACTCCTACTGTCCTCCGCGCGCACACTGATGGCAAAGCATGCAATAATGACAACAACAAACAAAAGTCCACTGATCTTCTTTATCAATTTCATAACATCTCCTCCCAACATTTGTCATAACTGTCACTCTAATTATATTTTGGGAAATACTGATATATTACCGAGCAAAGAATTTTTATTACCTTCACAAAATCTTCTTATATTGCTAATTAAATAGTGTTATAATACATTATATTAATAAATAAGGACATCTGTATGATATTTACCATAACCTCAGATCAGGACGGTCGCACAGTTCTGTTTTTCCTGAAATCAACACTGAAAATATCAGGCTCGGCGCTTGCAAAACTCAAACGAAATGAGCGCGGAATTTTAGTGAACGGCAGCCACATGACCGTTCGCTATATCCTACGCGAAAACGACCTGCTTTTTATCGATGAAAAGGATTCGGAGGAGGATTGCAACGAGGCAATCATGCCCGTAGACCTGCCAATAAACGTAATCTACGAAAACGACGACATAATGATCGTAGATAAACCACCCAATATGCCCACACATCCCTCTCACGGGCACACCGACGATACCCTAGCCAACGCTGTGGCATATATAAACAAGGAAAGAAACACTCCCGCAAGATTCAGACCAATCGGTCGTCTCGACCGCAACACCAGCGGACTGTCCTTGATAGCGCGGAACTCGATTTC
Source organism: Oscillospiraceae bacterium (assembly GCA_015065365.1). Classification (GTDB taxonomy): domain Bacteria; phylum Bacillota; class Clostridia; order Oscillospirales; family CAG-272; genus HGM12713. The sequence goes on from SVQL01000081.1 coordinate 4,545, forward strand.
GGCATCCTACCTCTTTTATGCAAGGCAAAAGGGGCTGATACACAAAAAATACATAGCTATTCTTTGTGGGAAAATAGAAAGTGACGGAGATTTTCATACTATCAGCACATATATGAAGCGCGAGGAAGAAAGCGTTATATTGCGTTGTATCGGCAACTCCGAAGAAGAAGGAGCATATCTTGCCGTGACCCATTGGAGACTGTTGTTTTCATGTGACGAAATAAGCATCGTCGAGGCAATTCCCGAGACGGGACGCACTCATCAGCTGCGCGTACATTTTGCCCATATCGGACACTCAATATTGGGAGACGATATATACGGAACAACAAGTGAGCATATATCCCGTCACGCACTGCACGCCGCCTTTCTTTCAATACCCATGCCCTATAGCACGGAGCAGATCTCATTCACTACGCCTCCCCCCGAAGATATGATAAAAGCGACAAGATCTATCTGCGGACAAGACCTCGAATCAATATATCTCTCCAAGTTCAACAAATAACTCCAAGGAGAACCTATGCAACTTAGAAAAAACACTCCCCAGCCCAAAAAAGACGAGATCATATATAGCATAACCGCCAAGGAATATGCCGATATGAGCGAAGACGAGAGAGCCAAGTGGTCACCCGTCAAATCAAAATATGAAAAGATTCCGCTCTTTTGCAAAATATCGTTGATCATAGGTGCCTTGTGTGCCGTTATCTATGCTATTATTTGTGCAAGCGAAAGTTTCGCCGACTTTTTCAATACTTACGTCAGCACTACATTTAGATTTTTGTTTGCAAAAATAACAAACCTTTTGCCTTTTTCCTTAGCAGAGCTTATCATTATATCGCTGCCCATAATAGCGTTTATATCAATATGGTATCTTTTAAAATTCCGTTGCGATACCAAACGGTCGTCAATGGTGTCGATCGTTTGTATATTCTCAATATTATCTCTGTTTTTATCAAGCTTTGTCCTCTGCTTTGCCGCAGGATATAAAGGAGCTTCCTTGGACAAAAAACTCAATATTGAATCTCAAGCCGTCGGAGCCGACGACCTATATAAAACGTCGGAATATCTTGTTAATAAAATAAATGAATTATCCGCGGAAATTGGCTACGGAGAGGACGATTTTTCCGTAATGCCGTACAGCTTCAAGGAAATGAACGAAAAGCTGCTTGAAGCATACGATAGCTATTGCAAAGATCACGATTTTATTAGCACCTTCAACAGTCGCCTCAAGCCCGTGCTTCTCAGCGAAGCGATGTCCTACGCACACATAACGGGAATATACTCCTTCTTTACGGGAGAGACCAATATCAACGTAAACTTTCCCGACTACACGATACCTTACACCGCAGCTCACGAAATGGCGCATCAAAGAGGTTTTGCTAGAGAGGACGAAGCCAATATGATCGCATTCCTCGTATGCATCGAATCCAATGACCCTTATATTCAATATAGCGCATATCTAAACGTCTTCGAATATGTGGCATCCGCGCTTTATAGGGCTGACAACAAAAAGTTCAAACAAATATACAACGAGCTTAACTCATTCACCTATCACGAACAACAAGCATATAACGCGTTTTTTGAAAAATACGATAATTCGGTAGCAAGTCAGGTTTCGGGCGTAGTTAACGATACTTATCTAAAGACTCAAGGTACTGCGGGTAAAAAAAGCTATGGAATGGTCGTTGACCTCACGGTCGCATATTTAAAGAGCCAAAATTATATCGAATAATACTATATTCAAGTTAATAATATCAAAATATCACCTTACAGAATAAACTGTCTGTAGGGTGATATTTTATTCTCAATCATATGCGCTTTTTTCTAATTTTTATTCATTTTTATGTCGTACTAATCTGTTAATGATATATATGACATTATTTGTGTCTTTTTTTCTTTATTTGTTATCTTTTTGTTCACTTTTATTGAATTCGTTAACTTTTTATCAAAATTTATGGCATATATTGAACAGTTTAGAACAAAAGTGCTCGTAAGTACGTCGTAAATTCAGACATTTAATCAAGCAATTTAATTGGCAATTTATGTAAATTTTATTTGTAAACAAAGTATTAAATATGCGAATATTATATTTACTTTTATGCAAGAAAGTGATATAATAAATACATCACCCAACAAACAAAAAATCACTTCTTTCGACCGTATGCAACACAAGCACCCGCATATCGTCAAAGTACAAATAAACCGCAGAAACCAAGCGGAATACACGGAGGACAATCATGGAGCAGATCATCATCAACGGCGGACACCCCCTTTACGGCAGTATTTCTATCAACGGCATGAAAAACGCAGCACTTCCCGTAATTTGCGCATGCATTCTCAACGAGGAGACCTGCATCATCGATAATATTCCCCCCGTCAGTGATATCGAGACCCTTCTCGACCTTCTGGCATCCATGGGTGCAAACGTAAACAGACTCACCAAAAACTCGGTAGAGATCAACTGCAAGAACCTTGTTCCCTGCACCTCCTCTAACGAGCTCGCATCCAAGATCCGCGGATCGTCTTATCTGCTCGGCGCAGAGTTTGGCCGCTTCGCAAGATCTAGTGTTCCCCACCCCGGCGGATGCAGCATCGGTACTCGTCCCCTCGACCTTCACATGAAAGCATTCGAGGCTCTCGGTGCTCACT
>SVQL01000082.1 GCA_015065365.1 Oscillospiraceae bacterium
CGAAAAGGTGAGCGATATAAGCATGTGGAGCGCATGGTATACGGGCAGATTGGAAAGCAATAAGCTGAGCGGAGTGGCGGCGCATTACGTTGGCGGCGGCTCGGATATAATGATAGTGGCAGGAAAAACGGGATACGAGAATATTCCTACGTCCTGCTTCGTAACAGCGGGCGAGAACGACACTACTGGGCGCAAATATGTTTGTGTTCAGGTTGGAAGAACAGACGAGGTCAGCGACGCGGTTACTTCAAAGCAATCTACCAACGACACGAGAAATATTTATCGCAAGTATGCGCTAAAATAAAAAAACAACACGCACGGGATACCGTGCGTGTCGTTTTTTTACTCGTTTTCGGGTGCCTTTCTCGCAGGGAGAACCAAAGCAACGATGAGTGCAGGGGGGAAGCCCAAAAGGAAGCTGAACCAGTAGAAAAGCTTAGCTCCGTATCCTTTTTTCTTTGCGATGTTTGAGGGGATAAAGGAAAGTCCTATTAAAAGAACAAGTCCTAAAATTGTACCGATAATGGCACCGATTATGATGCCTAAACCCATTGCAGAACCCATAGCAGTAACTCCTTCCATCATATAAATCTCCTTTACGTTTATTAACGCACGAATATTATAACATACTTTTCATAAAATGTAAAGTCGTGTGTTTAAAATATTTAAAAATATCCCCAAAAATGCCGCATATTTTTACGTATGCGGCATTTTTAGAAAACTATTTAATCAGTACAGCTTGTACTGCAAGCGGAGATTGTCGGCTATCATTGCGATAAATTCGCTATTAGTGGGCTTTCCACGGTTGTTTTGAATGGTATATCCAAAGTAAGAATTGAGTGTATCAACATCGCCTCTATCCCACGCGACCTCGATAGCGTGGCGGATTGCGCGCTCAACACGGCTGGTAGTCGTTTGATATTTCTTCGCCACGGACGGATAGAGAATTTTAGTGACGGAATTTATTATATCCGAATCTTTGACGGTGAGGAGTATTGCCGTGCGGAGATACTGATAGCCCTTGATATGAGCGGGAACGCCTATCTGATGTATTATCTTTGTAACCTGCGTTTCTATATCGGGAGTGCGGTCTACTTCCGCCTTCTCCGTGACCGCTGTCGTAGGCGCAAAGCGATTTTTATGCAGGGCAGCTATATGAGAACAAAGGCTCTCGGTATTGTATGGCTTTAGAAGGCAAAGGTCTGCACCGGCATTGGTTGCCTCTAAAAATGCGCTTTGGCTTGAAACCATTGAAACTACGATAAACGCAGGCACCTTGTCCTGTCCAAAATTCAGATTTTTGCTGTTGCGTATTACTCCTATACCGTCAAGCTTTGAGAGCCATATGTCGATTATAGCAACGTCGGGATGGAAGCGGTCTATTTTTATTAGCGCCTCCTCTCCGTTGAGCGCGACCTCGATATTAGTGTAGCCTGCTCGACGCAGGTCGTTAATAAGTGACTGCCTTTGCGCTGAATTTTCGTCAGCAATCAAGATTTTAATTGAATTTTCCATTTTTATCCTCCGTGTATTTCTTTGATACACATATTTTACCATATTATGGTAAAAATTTCAAGATATTTACAAAAAATTCCAATTGGCAAAAAGAACGAAAATGCATGGTAAAAAATGGAAATAATATACAAAACGCAGAAAATAGCCACCCTAACTATCTCAAAAAATAGCAAGGGTGGCTGCTGTTTGGGTTCTACCAGAGCAGAATTATTCAAAATTTTTGAGGTAATCGCATATTATATCAACTGCCTTTTCAAAGGAGAGGTTTGAGGTATTAAGGCAGAGATCGTAGTTGTTTACGTCGCTCCAATCGCGGTTAGTGTAATATTTATAATATATCGCGCGAGCCTTATCTATCGACTCAATTTTCTTTATTGCATCGGATTCCTTCATGCCGTAAAGATCAGTTACGTGACCTATACACGTAGGCTTGTCCGCATAAACAAATATGCGAGCGATATCGTCGCGATCTCGAAGAATGTAGTCAGAGCATCTGCCTATAATTACGCAGGGGGATTTGTCCGCAACCTCGCGGATTATTTTTGCTTGATAATTGAAAAGATTGTCGTTTGAAACGAACTGATCGCTGTCGGGGGATAGTACCCATTCGCCGTAGCTACGCTTATATCTTTTGAAAAGATTGGTTTTTACTCGTTCGTCAGCCTTGCCGAAAAGCTCAAGATTTATTCCGCTTTCCTCGGATGCGAGCTTAATGAGGTCGTCATTGTAATAGTCGATATCAAGTCTTTTTGCCAACATCTTTCCGATAGTTCTGCCGCCGCTTCCAAATCCGCGAGCAATTGTAATAACGCGCTTTGCCATAATATTCCTCCAAAAAGTTTTTAGTTTTTATTTACGCTTTCAATAAATCTAAGGAATGCCGCCTCTCCGTCTGCCGTGCGCTTATAAACGCCTGCGTCCTCAAGCACTCTTTGGAATACCGCACCTATTTCCTCTTTGAGTATACACTCGGTATTTTCCTTGGTGAATGTATATTTGTCTTTTATGGACTCGAACCATTCCTTATGCTTTTCTATATCCGCATTTTCCGCAAAATCACGTCCCTCTGCGATATACTTGCACATCAGGCTGATTTCGTCACGAAGTCTTGCAGGAAGCACCGCGAGTCCCATAACCTCAATAAGACCGATATTTTCTTTCTTTATATGGTGTACGTCTGCGTGCGGATGGTAAACGCCGAGAGGATGCTCCTCGGTCGTTATGTTGTTGCGAAGCACGAGGTCAAGCTCAAATTTACCGTTTGCAACGCGAGCTATGGGCGTTATTGTGTTGTGAGGCTCGCCGTCGGTTTCCGCAAACACGAATGCATCTGCGTCGCTATATCCTCTCCATGCTCCGAGGATCTTGTCCGCAAGCGAAACAAGACGTGCTTTGTCAGCCCCGCGCAGTCTTATGACGGACATGGGCCACTCAACGAGTCCTGCCTCAACGTCGTCGTAGCCTGCGAAGCTGATATTCGTGAAGATAGGCGCTTTCGCCATAGCGAAGGTATAATTACCGCCCTGCATGTGATCATGCGATAGAATAGAGCCGCCTACGATGGGCAGATCTGCGTTAGAGCCCACGAAATAGTGCGGAAATTGCTCAACGAAGTCAAGCGCTCGCTCGAACGTATTGCGGTGAATTTTCATTGGAGTGTGGTCGTGGGAAAGGACTATGCAGTGCTCGTTGTAGTAAACGTAGGGAGAATACTGCATATACCACTTATTGCCCGACAAATCAAGCGGAATGAGGCGCAAGGTTTCACGTGCGGGCTTTGCGGCGTTGCCGTAATAGCCTTCGTTCTGGGGACAGAGAAGGCACTTGGGGTAACCGCTTTGGGGAAGAAGCTTTGCGGCTGCGATAGCCTTTGGGTCTTTTTCGGGCTTTGACAGATTTACGGTTACGTCAAGCTCACCGTACTTGCCCGAATAAGTCCATTTAAGGTCCTTTGAAACGCGATAGGTGCGAATGTAGTCACTAGCGCGGCAAAGATCGTAGAAGTAATCGGTAGCCTCCTTTGGAGAGATACAGTAGAGCGAGGAGAACTTTTTGATAACCTCGGAGGGGCGGGGAGTCAGTGCTCCCATGATTTTGGTATCGAAAAGATCTCTGTAAACTACGGAATTACTTTCAATAAGACCGTTTTCATAAGCATAGTCGCAGAGATTTCCGAGGATTTCCTCAAGAGATGCGTCGGCCACCTCTGCGGGCTCGTCATATTCGGAAGTGCAGAGAATTCCCAATATAGAGTTTACTGAATAGTAAACGTCGGATTCTTCTATCAGTTGCTTGTCCAAAGCGTAATTTATAAGCTGTTTTATGCTTATATTAAGATTTTTTTTCGTGTCTGTCATAACGGTTCCACCTTGTAGCAAAATAATAATCATACACAATAATTATATCACGAAAATCCATTTGTGTCAAAGGTAAAATATATTTTTTTTGTAAAGATTTTATATTATTTTCGTGTTTTCTTGACATTTTTGCGAGGTGGTGATAAAATATATAATGGAGTAATTTTTGAGGTGGGTGTAATGTTGACTGAAAAGGATATAAGAATATATATAGACTCCGTAAGATACGAGGTCGAGGCATCGCTTTTTTCGCAGGAAATAGGCGAGGTCGAGAGCGAAATAGAGCTTTTTGAGGTAAATGATAACGGCGACGAGCCCGAAAGGATGCAGATAAAAACTGTTGGTAAGTATTCTGTTGCCGATGGCAGAGCTGAAATATCTTACGACGAGACAGAGCTTACGGGAATGGAAGGCGCAAAGACTCTTGTGTACTTTGATTTGAATTCTCCTGAGATCGTTACGATGCTACGTACGGGAAGCGTAACGACCGCGCTCGTTTTTGAAAAAGGAAAAAGGCATCATTGCGTCTACAATACGCCATATATGACGTTCGAGGTGTGTGTGCACACGATTGACATAAAAAACGATATTGAAAGCAAGGGAAACATAAGTATTGATTATATGGTCGAGATAAGAGGCGCAAGAGCAGAGAGAACTAAATTTTCTATGAAGATAATGGAGTAAGGACGGTATGAAATTTCTTTTAAACTACATGAAGGGAATGGGATGGTATATCACGTTTACCTTGACTATCAAGGTGACGGCAACGATGCTTGAGCTTTTTATACCTTACGTGCTCGGACATATTCTTGACAACGTAGTTCCTACGCGGTCCGTAAGAAATATAATTACTTGGGGCATAGTTATGATTATCTGTGCGATTCTTGCATGTGTAGGAAACATAATTGCAAATAGAATGGCATCACGCGTGGCAAGAAACACAACGGAGAAGGTTAGACACTCACTGTTTGAGAGAACTATGCGTCTGAGCTCCGCGCAGATCGACGCTTTTACGATACCGAGTCTTGAATCGAGACTTACGTCGGATACATATCACGTGCATCATTTCCTTGGAATGATTATGAGAATGGGAGTTCGCGCGCCTATTTTGCTCGTTGGTGGAATCATCGTAACGCTTACTCTTGATCCCGTTCTTACGTTGGTTATGGTGACTACGTTGCCGCTTATTGGAATTTCGGTAGGGCTCATAAGCCGCCGCGGTGTCCCGCTCTTCAAGCAGTCTCAGAGATCCGTTGACGGAATGATAAGAGTCGTAAGAGAGGACGCACAAGGAATAAGAGTTATAAAGGCGCTCTCCAAGGTGGATTACGAAAGACGCAGATACGATGCGGCTAATAAGCGGCTTGTCTCGGATGAGACTAAGGCAAGTACCACGATGGCACTTTCAAATCCACTCGTTACTTTTTTCCTTAATTTAGGACTTGTATCGGTAATAGTTGTAGGCGCATTCAGAGTTAACGGTAATTTGTCGCAGACGGGAACTATCATAGCGTTTATACAGTACTTCACTATGATATCAAATGCTATGATAGGTCTTACGAGAATTTTTGTGCATTCCTCAAAGGGAACGGCTTCCGCGCAAAGAATTGCGGAGGTTATAAATACTCAGCCCGATTTGTTGCCGGTAAGTGAGGATAAATATCCTTCCGTACAGACTGATGCGATGATTTCCTTCGAGAACGTGTACTTTTCATATCTTGGCAAAACGGACAACCTTTCGAATATAAGCTTCGAGCTTCATAAGGGACAGAGCCTTGGTGTTATAGGCGCAACGGGCAGCGGAAAAACTACGCTTACTCAACTTCTTATGCGACTTTATGACGTTCAAAGGGGAAATATCCGAATAAACGGTAAGGACGTGCGAACTATGGAGCACGACGAGCTTAATACAAAGTTCGGAGTCGTTATGCAGAATGATTTTATATATGCGGGAAGTGTTAGAGAAAACATTGACTTCGGGCGCGGACTTACTGACGAAGCCTTGATGCGTGCGGCGAAGATCGCGCAGGCAAAAGAGTTTATCGACGGCTTTGAGGACGGTCTTGATCATCATCTCAATTCCAAGGGAACTAATCTCAGCGGCGGTCAGCGTCAGCGCATGCTGATCTCGCGTGCAGTTGCAGGAAATCCTGAAATACTCGTGCTTGACGACTCATCGTCCGCGCTAGACTACAAAACCGATGCGGCACTGCGTGCGGCATTACGCGAGAATATGAGCGACGTTACTACGGTAATAGTAGCACAGAGGGTAAGCTCTATTATGCACTGCGATCTAATATTGGTATTGGAAAACGGTAAAATTATAGGCAGAGGCACGCACGACGAGCTTATGGAAAGTTGTTCGGTATATAAGGAGATCAGCGACTCGCAGATAGGAGGTGCTTTCCTTGACTGATAAGAGAGATTTAAAGAAAAAGCGCCTTTCATTAGAAAAAGAGGTTAAAGCAGATCAAGCTACCAAGGGAACTATAAAGGTAGCGGTTTTGCGAAGAATGGCAAAGTATCTCTTGCAGCATAAGCCGATGCTCGTGTTTTGCTTTTCCTTGATGATAATATCAAACGTTTTGTCATTGGCAGCGCCGAAGCTTTCACAGCGAGCAATAGATGCTATTGAGCCTGGGACAGGAGCGGTTGATATTCGCTCGGCTATATTTTACGCTGTTCTTATGCTGATATTTTATGCGGTATCGGCAGGGCTGTCATATCTTCTCGCTTTTATGATGGTAAAGCTTGGTCAGAAGATTATTTATACCATGCGCAGGCAGCTTTTTGAGCATCTTTCCTCGCTTCCCGTTTCATTTTTTGATACTCATGCGACGGGAGAGATAATAAGCCGTATATCTTACGATATAGATACTGTAAACACCTCGCTTTCACACGATCTTTTGCAGGTGTGCGCAAGCGTAATTACGGTCGTCGGCTCTCTTATAATGATGATAAGCATATCCCCTATGCTTCTGCTCATTTTGCTTATTACTGTTCCGATATCCATAGGGTATACGAAGTTTCGTTCTACCAGAGTACGCCCGCTGTTCAGAAAGCGAAGCCAAAAGCTCGGCGAGCTTAACGGCTACGCCGAGGAGATGCTGTCGGGGCAAAAGACTATTCGCGCGTATAGCAAGGAGAACGTTATAACCGGCAGATTTGACGGGAAGAACGAGGAAGCCGTCAATGCTTATTATACTGCTGAATATTACGCGGCAACGGTTGGACCTACCGTAAACTTTATAAACAATCTTTCATTGTCCCTTGTGACGATGCTCGGCGGAATTTTCTTCCTGTTCTAGTCTT
>SVQL01000083.1 GCA_015065365.1 Oscillospiraceae bacterium
GCTCGCTCTGCTCGCTACCCTCATCCGTCACTCGCACAAGGCTCGTGACACCTCGATGTTTGCGTAGCAAACTCGACCGTTGCTTGCAACGAGGTCCCCACAAGGGAAGGCTCACGCTGACGGAAATTCACACGCAAATCTTAAATCCGTAGGGGTCGACGTCCTCGACTGTCCGCAAAAAACATATTTAACGCACAAATAAAATTTTATTGCGCAAGGCTCTGCTACACGTAGGGCGGTGGCTTGCTGCCGCCGTTACAAAAGACGTCAATTTAAATATACGGCGGGAGATAAACCCCCGCCCTACAAATTTTAATTTTCAAATTCCCACGCACCGCCGTCTTTCATTTTATTTTTTATTTATTGAGAGAGCTTTGCTCTTTTGCGGTGGGATAAACCTTGCCGTGACGGATTCATTTCAAACGAGACCGCCTCGGTTAGATTATTATGACTTCTTGCCGAAAAATCTTTCGTGAAGCTGCTTTTCGAGAGGATTGGTGAGAAAGCAATTTCTCTCCAACAGCACTGCCATTCGTTTTTCACGCTCGGCGGCTACGCTCATTTCAACGTGGCATACGCGCGAAATTTCCTCAGCGGTATAGAGCTTTTTCTCCCAAAGCACAAAGGCGGGGCAGAGAAGTCTTGCGGCAAAGCGGTTAGCCTGCTGCTCCGAGATCGGGCTTGGACGTATCTGTCGCGTGTGGCTATACTTAACGTATTGCAATTCGTGACCTAAAAATATGTGGCCAAGCTCGTGAGCCAAGGTGAAGCGCGATCTCTCGGTCGGTGCAGTGTCGTCGTATATAATGTGCCAACGGCATCCGTCAAAGTACGAGCGCCCGTTCTCGCTTGGAAGTAAAATATCAACGCTTGAGTTCTTTATGACGCGAAATTCTGCCTTGCGCGCGATTTTCAGTACGTCAACGGGTATGGACTCCGCGCCGTAGTCCCAAAGACAGTGCCATGAGCTGTTTCTTAAGCTTTGGTACGTTCCGTAATTACGCATAAATACTCCAATGTGTTAGTCAGATAAGGTCTTCGTCCGTTTCGGGAGCGTTCTGAAGCTTTTCAAGCTGCTCTTTGCTTATGCGCGTTATGCAGTCGGGGCGATTAGACTCGGAGCTTGCCGCAAGATAGACGTAGGAATCTTCGCTTTCGTCTATTCCAAGCATACGGTCGATAGCTGCTTTGAGCTCGGGCGGCTGAGTACGGTAGGCGTTGATAAGATTCCACTCGCGTTCGGTGAATATACGCTGCGACAGCGCCGCGTTAGCCTTGGCAGAGGGAGACTCATCCTGCGTTTCGTTGCCAAGCAGGTAATCTACCGTTACGCCGAAAAATTCGGCTATTTTCGGCAGGTGCTTGTGGTACGATTTTATTCTTCCCGATTTCCAATCGGTAAACGCATTTTGGGTTATTCCCAAGTAATCGGTAAGACTTTTTTGGGTTTTTTTCTGCTCGTGCAAGAGGTTTATGACGTTTTGAATTACGGCGTTTTGCTCCATAATAAACTCCTTGATATTACAAAAAACGTGAAAAAATACTCAAAATTATGATTTTGTATTGACAATACTCAAAATGAGTGATATAATGTTTAATAGTTGACCTTTACGACTTCGATAACATTGTATCACAAAATCGTAAAAAAGTCAAGAAAAGTACCTCAAAAATTCGACAAGAAAGGTGCAAAAATGACTATTTTTGCGGAGGAATAATTATGCTTGAAAAAAAGGAAAACACAAAATCCGCCCTGAAGCGGGGGAGATACGTTTATGAGATTACGCGGGAGAGTCACGTTTCTGAGGCGGGAGAAGAATATGAGGGATGGGGCGTGCGCCTCAGCGAAGGGGAGCGCGAGATAGCGTATGCTCCCGACGTTTCGACACAGCGCGAGCGTGTCAGTAAGCTTGTCGAGGGGTGCAACGAGGGTGAGCTTTCCCCTATTCATTTTTACGACGTTATTGATGATTTCCTTTTATAAATAAAAACGTTTTGAACGAGGCTTGTTTTGACATACCACACTGTCGGTGATTTAAACGTATCTGAAAAAAATAAAAAAATTTTAAAAAAGGTATTGACATTTGAAATTTTTATGGTATAATAATATCAAGAACAATTCTTAATAAGGAGGTATTCCTATGAAAGAAGATATTAAAGGAAAACGGAATACACTGCAAAAGAGAATTGTTACAGATGTTTTTTGCAGCATGGATAATCACCCGTCTGCCGGAATGGTTTACGAAGCTGTGAGCGAGAAATTCCCGGGTATCAGCAAAGCGACGGTTTACCGACTGCTCGCGGAGGCTGCCGAGGAAGGGAAGATACAGAGACTGAAGCTCTCGGATGCAAACGACCGCTACGATATTACGACAGCAAAGCACTATCACGTGGTTTGCCGTATGTGCGGCTCGGTTGCAGACGTTGACGCAGACGTTGACGACGCGCTTATGGCGAGTAACGCACTCGGGCATCAGGGGTTTAGCGTGGAGCAGTGCCACGTTGAATTTATCGGTGTGTGCGAAAAATGTCAAAACAATTAGAATAAAATTAAAAAATTTTTTTAAGGAAAAAGGAGAAAATTTATCATGGCAAAGTTTGTATGTTCTGTATGCGGTTACGTTCACGAGGGAGACAGCGCTCCCGAAAGATGCCCCCAGTGCAAGGTTCCTGCTGAAAAATTCAACAAGCAGGAGGACGATAAGCTCGTATGGGCTGCTGAGCACGTAGTAGGCGTTGCTGATGGCGCGCCTGAGGATATCATTATGGACCTTCGCGCAAACTTTATGGGAGAGTGCACCGAGGTAGGTATGTATCTTGCAATGGCAAGAGTTGCTCACCGTGAGGGCTACCCTGAGATCGGCCTTTACTGGGAAAAGGCAGCTTACGAGGAGGCAGAGCATGCAGCGAAATTTGCAGAGCTTCTCGGCGAGGTAGTAACGGACAGCACCAAGAAGAACCTTGAGATGAGAGTTGCGGCAGAGAACGGCGCAACCGAGGGCAAGTTTGATCTTGCAAAGAGAGCAAAAGCTCTTAACCTTGACGCAATACACGACACCGTTCACGAGATGGCTCGCGACGAAGCTCGTCACGGCAAGGCATTCGAGGGACTGCTGGGCAGATACTTCGGCTGATATTATACTTAGGTTGATAAATTTCGGAGGAAAAGAAGATGCAAGAAAATTATATGGTATGCAACTGCAAGCAGGTAAGCTACGCGGATATTGCAAATGCGCTTGACACGCAGAAGAATTTTGATTCGGTGCTTGAGGCCTTTGACGACGTTCAAAAGGTAACTCATTGCTCCACGGGCTGTGGCGGCTGCCACCAAAAGGTGCTTGACCTCATCTCCGAGATTATGATGGGTAATTAATAAAAAGCAATAATCCGACGGAGGGTTGGATATTTTAAAGAAAACAGGAGGAAAATCCAATGAAGTACGTATGCCCCTGTGGCTATGAATACGATCCTGCAAAGGGCGATCCCGATAACGGAATCGCACCCGGTACGGCTTGGGAGGACGTTCCCGCCGATTTCGTGTGTCCCGTGTGCGGTCTTGATAAGGATTCATTCGAGGCAGAGTAAAGCTTAATAAAAATTTAAGGGGTTAATTTTAGCCCCTTTTTTTATTCCGAAAAAACGCAGCAAATCAAGAAATTTGTATTGAATAAAGCTTGTTTTAATGCAAGGTGGATAGATTTTGAGAACGGCGGAGGAGCAGGGAATTTTTGTTATTATTATTATATCAAAACAGTATTCATAAAAGCGTTTATATACGTAATATTATTTAAAAGTAAGGAAATTGCATAAAAAGGTAAGCAGGAGCACATAAAAAACGCAAAAAAAGGGTTTAATTCCCAAAATAGTGTTTTTTTTAAGTACGACACGACGTACGACATTTTTAGTAAGTATAACAAGCGTAAAAAAATATACACCGCGATTTTTGTGTATGTATATAGAATTTGTGAAAAAGGATTGACTTTTTGAGAGAAAAGTGGTAAAATGTCTATCCATAAAATTATCTGAGCTATATTTATGCAACAAAAACGAATAATATACAGAAAACAATGCATAAAATGCATATTTTGCATAGCAGAGTACGGTAATTACGGCTTGGCAATAGTCTTGCCGATTTACATAAATTTTGAAGAAAGGAGGAAAGGAAAATGAAGAACAGAAGAATTGTGATCGTTGCCTTTTTGTTGGCGGCTATCCTTTGCCTTGGCATTGGTTTCGCAGCAGTGAACGATACGCTGTTTGTAGATGGTTTGTTGAGCTTCAATCCTTCGGCATTGGACGAAAAAGTTGACGAAGAAGTTTACTTTGACGAAGCAACCGTAGTTATTTCTGCTACCGGCGCTGATAAGACCAACGTAACCGCTGTCGTTGGAGACGTTGAAGGCGATGATGATGTAGACGATAAGCTTACCGTAACCGTTCCCGATACCGTATTCAGCGATGTAGGACAGTCGGTAACCGTTAACGTTAACGTCGTGAATACATCCACCAATAAGGATGCTGACGTAACCGTTACTCCCACGATTCCCACGGAATTGTCGAAATATTTCAGTATTACGATGACTCCCGAGACCGCTACTGTTGCTGCGAGCGGTTCCCAGACATACGCTATTACCATTACCTTGGTAAGCGTTACGGACATTGACGTAATCAGCAATGCTGCTTTCTCGTTCAACCTTGGCGTAGTGGCAGCTGATCCTACTCCGTAAACTTGAGACATGAAGAAGCAACGCGAAAGGAGGAGCTTTGATGAATCGAGATAAGAAAATTTTATACGCGTTCACCGCCGCTCTGTTTGGAGCGCTCCTCCTTACCCTGTTGTTTCAAAACGGGCTTTGGCAGAGGATAGCGCTTGCCGTCGTTGCGGTGCTATCCTGCGTGCTCGTTACGCTTTTGATTAAAAAGAGAAGTATTCTGAAGATCGAAAAGTGGCAGGTACTCTGGTTTCTTCCGGTTATCGGCGTAATTGCCATCGGGTTTTATTTCCTCTTTGGCTTGCGCTTCGGATGGACCTCGCAGACCGTTGTGCCTTCCGTAATTTGGGAGAGGATATTGCCCTTTGCCGTGATAATAGGCGGCTTTGAGTGGACAAGGCAAGTTCTGCTGTCGCAAAACAACAAATGGGTAACGGGCGCTTCCTTCGTGATCTTCGTCGTCTTGGACGCTATTCTGCTTTGGGAGGGCGAGTTCGTCGGGAATTTTAAGCAGACGATGGAGTTTGTCGGCTTCGTGCTTTTTCCTGCCGTTACGTCCAACGTTCTTTACCACTTCGCATCGAAGCGATACGGTATGATGCCCGTGGCGATCTACCGACTGATAATGGCTTGCTACGCCTACGTGCTTCCCGTAACGCCTGCCTTGCCAAAGGCACTGCTTGCTTTTTTGCGGCTATTGCTTCCTATTGCCGTATTTCTGTTTCTGCGTATGCTTTACGAGCGCCGCAGATTCGTCGTTGCCCAAAAGAGCGTTTACGTTAAAACGGCGACTACCGCCGTAACTATGATCCTGATGACGTTATGGATCATGTTGATTTCATGTGAGTTCTCCTATGGCTTGCTGGTTATTGCTACCGAAAGCATGACGGGCAGTATAGATAGGGGGGACGCAATTATTTATAAGGAGTATAACGGCGAGCCTATTCAAGAGGAGCAGGTCGTCGTATATGAAAAGAACGGCGTTACGGTCATACACCGAGTCGTTCGCGTAGAACACATTAACGGAGAGGTCCGTTATTATACCAAGGGTGACTTCAACGAAAACGAGGACGCGGGATATATTACCGCGCAGGATATCGTCGGAGTTACCGACGTAACTTTGAAATATATCGGATATCCAACGCTATGGATGCGTGATATCCTTAACAGATAACTAAAGGGGAAAGGAGACCGTTATGTCCGAGCTTGAAAAGCTGCAAAGAGCTTTATACCAAAGAAGACGTAACCTGATGATATTGATTCAGGGCATCGTGGCAGCCGTCTTGGTTTTTGCTACGTTAGTCGTCAGCCTTGCGTGGGGAATAATGAGTAAGGAGACGTACGTTTATTATACCGAGGACGGAAGCGTTGATTATCGGGTATATCTTGCTGATAATCAGTTTTATACCGAAGAATATCTTGATGAGGAGCATGCATACGTGGCGTCCTTGATCGACCACATTGCCGCTGATTTTTCATACGATCTTGATTTGAATGCCGATGAGGCGGAGTATTTGTACACCTACGGCGTTGAAGGTCAGCTTCTTATCACGGATAAGGAGTCCGGCGCGGCGCTGTATAATCCGACCTACGAGATTCATAAGCCCAAGACCGTTAAGGAAAGACGGGGAGAGCTTTCCATACGCGAGAGCGTGAATATCGATTACCACTATTATAACGATCACGCGCGCGATTACGTCAACGAATACGCCCTCACAAACACTACCGCCACGTTTGTGGTGCGTATGCACGTTGCCGTGCTCGGTGAGAGCGAGAGTCTTGCTGAGGCAAGCAATAACCAATACGTCGTTGAGATGCAGATACCCTTGCTTCGTCCTACGGTCAACGTACAGTATACCGAGTCTATTTCCGACGCAGAGCATAAGCTTCTCGTGCGCGACGACGTAGCTATGACTGTTTTGGGCGTGCTGGCTATCGTGCTCGGCGTGCTGTCTGCTCTTATGATAGCTTTCATGGTCGTATTTATCATTCTTTCCCGTGATAAGCACATCGACTACTCAAGACGCGTTAAAAAGGTCTTGTCAAACTATAAGTCTTACATACAGCGTATCAACAACGAGTTTGACGCAGAGGGCTACCAGATCTTATTTGTAGATACTATCAAGGAGCTTTTGGAAATTCGCGACACGTTGCAGATTCCGATTTTGATGTACGAAAACGAGGATCGCACCTGCGCTCACTTCTTTATCGTAAATCCCTGCAAGATTTTGTATCTGTATGAGATCAAGGTAGAAGAGGAGGAGGTTGCAGAGCCCGAGCCTATTCCCGAGCCTGAACCCGAGCCTGAACCCGAGCCCGAGCCCGAGCCCGAGCCCGAGCCCGAGCCCGAAGAGCCGACGACCGCACAAAAGATCGTTGCAGGCGATCTCAGCCTTTTGATCCAATA
>SVQL01000084.1 GCA_015065365.1 Oscillospiraceae bacterium
TACCGCCGTGAAAGGGCGGTGTCTTAGCCGCTTGACCAACGGGCCTGGTAGCGGGAATTGGACTTGAACCCATGACCTACCGGGTATGAACCGGTTGCTCTAGCCAACTGAGCTATCCCGCCATTGTTTTCTTGCGTTCTCCGTCGAACGCTCAAATATTATATCATAAACTCTTTTATTTGTCAACACCTTTTTTGAAGTTTTTTAAAATATTTTTCATAGCGGTTTTTGGCAAAAGGCTTAGAAATGCCTTGGCTTTTTCGCAACTCGCTTTTAGGTTGCTCGATACGCTTATAAGAAAAAATCGGTTGCCTTGAGGCAACCGATTTTTATTACATTAATTTGATTATTTAAGCGCGATAGCTGCTTTTGCTTTTGCAACCATATTTTCAACCGTAAGGCCGTACATCTCGAGCAGGGGAGGAACCTTGCCGGAGTGTCCGAACTTGTCCTCAATACCCATACGAACAACGGGAACGGGACAGCCCTCGCAAACAACCTCTGCAACAGCAGAGCCGAGGCCTCCGATTATGCTATGCTCCTCAGCGGCAACGATTGCGCCGGTGGAACGAGCAGCATCAAGAATAATCTCCTTGTCGATGGGCTTAATGGTTGCGATATTGATAACTCTTGCGCTAATACCTTCGTTTGCAAGAACCTTTGCAGCGTCAAGCGCCATTCCAACCATCATGCCGGTAGCAACGATCGTTACGTCTTTACCGTCAAGCATATTTACGCCCTTACCGATTTCAAACTTAAAAGAATCCTTGTCGTTAATAACGGGAACTGCGTATCTTCCAAATCTCATGTAAACCGGACCTACGTAGTTTATAGCAGCTTCAACTGCTGCTCTTGCTTCAACTGCGTCCGAGGGATTTATTACTACCATTCCGGGAATAGCGCGCATGAGCGCAAAATCTTCAATACACTGGTGCGTTGCACCGTCTTCACCGACAGTGATACCTGCGTGCGTTGCGCCTATCTTTACGTTGAGGTGAGGGTAGCCTATGCAGTTTCTTACCTGCTCAAAAGCTCTACCTGCTGCGAACATTGCGAAAGAGGAAGCAAAAACAACCTTTCCGGTAGCCGCAATTCCTGCTGCAACGCTCATCATATTGCCTTCTGCAATTCCGCAGTCAAAAAATCTTTCGGGAAACTTTTTCTTAAAAACCCCCGTCTTAGTAGCTGCCGCGAGGTCAGCATCAAGAACGAGAAAATCGTATTTATCGCCAAGCTCGGCAAGTGCCGCGCCATAGGCTTCTCTTGTTGCAATCTTTTCTGCCATTTTTCTGCCTCCTTACATAGTCGCCTTGATTTCGGCAACTGCTATTGCGTACTGCTCGTCGTTGGGAGCAGAGCCATGCCAGCCAACCTGGTTTTCCATATAGGAAACGCCCTTACCCTTAATGGTCTTTGCGATGATCGCAGTGGGCTTACCCTTAACAGTTTTTGCTTCGTTAAAAGCTGCTTCTATTGCGTCAAAATCATGACCGTCAATAGAGATAACATGGAAGCCGAATGCTTCGAGCTTTTTGTCGTGGGGAGTGGGGTTCATAACCTCGGCAACGGGACCGTCAATCTGAAGTCCGTTCCAGTCAAATACTACGCAGAGGTTGTCCAGCTTATAATGAGCGGCAAACATAGCTGCTTCCCAAATCTGACCTTCCTCACTCTCGCCGTCACCGACGATGGCGTAGGTGCGGAAATCTTTTCCGTCAACCTTTGCAGAGAGAGCCATTCCGCAAGCTGCTGAAAAGCCGAGACCGAGAGAACCCGTTGACATATCGATTCCCGGAGTGCCCTTCATATCGGGGTGACCCTGAAGGAAGGAATCAACCTGACGAAGCTTGCAAAGCTCGGCGCGGTCGAAGAAGCCTTTTTGAGCCAGAGCAGCGTAAAGCGCGGGAGCAGTGTGTCCCTTTGAAAGCACGAATCGGTCACGGTCATCCCATTTAGGATTTTTCGGATCAACGTTCATTTCCACAAAATACAAGTAAGTAATAATTTCTGCGATGGAAAGAGATCCGCCGGGGTGTCCGGAGCTTGCCGCATGAACTTCCTCGATGATGTCGAGGCGAATTTGCGCGGCGGTTTTTTTGAGTAAATCGAGTTTTGCCTGTTCCATTATTAAACCAGCCTTTCAAATAATTAACATCTATATTATATTACAAAATGTGCGCCAAGTCAAGACTTATATCTTAACGAAGCCCAACTTTTTCTGTATCTTGCCCAATGTTCGGCGCGCGTAATACGATGCTTCCTCAGCACCTTTTTTCATAAGGCTTTCAAGATATGTCTTGTCCGCGGTCAATTCCTTGAATTTTGTCTGAACGGGAGCAAGTGCGTCAGCGCAAGCCTCGCCAACGGCAAGCTTGAAATCGCCGTAGCCCTTGCCATCAAACTCACGCTCAATATCCTCAATAGTCTTACCCGTGAAGCAGGAGTAGATAGTTATGAGATTGTTTATACCGTCTTTTCCTTCGGCAAAACGAACGCAAGTATCGGAGTCGGTAACTGCGCGCTTGAATTTGCGGATTATAGTGTCCTTATCGTCAAGAATATAAACGACGGCGTTTGTGTTTTCGTCAGACTTGGACATTTTTTTTGTGGGATCGGCAAGCGA
This sequence comes from Oscillospiraceae bacterium, assembly GCA_015065365.1. GTDB lineage: Bacteria > Bacillota > Clostridia > Oscillospirales > CAG-272 > HGM12713. The sequence goes on from SVQL01000084.1 coordinate 2,624, forward strand.
CATTATCTTCATTCCGGATTTACTGATTATAGGTTCGGGAACAGTGAATGAGCCGGGGTAAACCTGATTGAAGCGCTCTGCAATGTCGCGACAAAGCTCAACGTGCTGTTTTTGGTCTATACCTACGGGAACGACGTCCGTTTGATATAGCAATATGTCAGCCGCCATGAGCGTAGGGTAGGTGAAAAGCCCTGCGTTTATATTGTCTGCGTGCTTTGTGCTTTTGTCCTTGAACTGCGTCATGCGTGAAAGCTCGCCAAATCCCGTAAAGCAGTTGAGTATCCACGCAAGCTCGGCGTGCTCGTGAACGTGAGACTGAACGTAAAGCGTGTTCTTTTCGGGATCAAGTCCGCATGCTACGTAAAGCGCAAGCGTTTCGTAGGTGCGTCTGCGAAGATCAGCAGGTATCTGACGAACGGTTATCGCGTGCTCGTCAACGACGCAGTAAAATGTTTTGTATTTTTCGGAGTAAAGAGAAAAATTCTTTATTGCACCGAGGTAGTTTCCGATGGTGAGGTTTCCGCTGGGCTGAACGCCGGAATAGGAAACGAGTTGTTCATTAAGCATTTTTTGTCTCCTGAAATATGTTATAACAATATAATACCACAAAAACTCAAAAAAGTCAATTGACTTTATTGACTTTTAAAAGAAAATATGATATTATAAATATAAGTTATTTTTCAGGAGCTTTAAGTATGGTAAGACACGTTGTTATGTGGCAGTTCAAGTCAGAGGCAGAAGGCAAGAGCAAAGATGAAAATATGCAGATCGTAAAAGATATGCTTTATTCGCTTGTACCTCGTATTTCCGAGATAAAGAGAATGGAGGTAGGTATTGACCTTACCCATTCAAGCGCCTCGATGGATCTTATGCTGCTTACGGAATTTGACAGCATTGAAAGCTTGAATATATACGCCGCACACCCGGAGCATCTTGCGGTTGCGAAATACGTTAGTAAGGTTGTCGACAGCAGGATAGTGTTGGACTGCGAAATATAAGGAGGCAGACATGATAAAAATAGAACGTACGTCAGTTATGAATTTTGAAAACGCGATAAGAGGCGCGAGAAATCCCCTCAATAGCTGGGCAAGAATGGATAGCGAGTACGACGAGGACGGCAATTACATTTTGGGAGAAAACGACCTTTCACTCGCAATAAGACTTGCAAAAGCAGGGAACGACCACAGAAAATTTTTGCGCCAAATATTTGTAAGCGTTGATATAACCGCACCGCTTTATTGGTGGAAGGAATTTGATACATATAAAGTCGGAACTGTTGCAAATTCGTGTAGTACGATGCATAAAATTCACGCGAAGGCATTTGAAAGAGACGACTTTTCTTGCGATAGGCTTGATGAGGGCGGACTCCGTGCACTTGATGCACTTATAGAGTACCTTGAAGGGGAGAGAGTTAAGTTCTGCGAGGATAAGAACAATAAGCAAAGCTGGCACAATATGATCCAGCTTTTGCCGTCAAGCTATAATCAGATGCGTACCGTTACCATGAATTACGAAAATCTCATAAATATGTATTACGCACGTAAGACGCACAAGCTTGCGGAATGGCATACTTATTGCGATTGGATAATGTCATTGCCCTATGCAAATGAGCTTATCGCCGTCAAAAATTAGCAAGTTATTGTAAATAGCGCACAAGTTTTTGCGATTTTATCGCGCTTTAGTTGGAATTATGTAGAAATTTGCAGTATTGTTTATAATTTCTCGTTAAACTATTGACGAACAGAGGTAAAAAATATATAATATATAATAATTACTCGAATGTATATTCAGAGGTAAAATCATAGAACAATTTTTCACGGAGGTTCATAAAATGAACAGAGTTTACAATTTTTCAGCGGGTCCTTCCATGCTTCCTTTGGAGGTGCTCGAAAAAGCAGCAGCAGAGCTTGTCGTGTACGGCGAGTCCGGCATGTCGGTCATGGAGATGTCCCACAGATCTCCGGATTATGAGGCTATAATAAATGATGCGGAGGCTATGCTTCGCAAGCTTATGAATATTCCCGACAACTATAAGGTGCTCTTCCTTCAGGGCGGTGCATCTACGCAGTTTGCGGCAGTTCCGCTCAACCTTATCGGCAGAACTGGCAAGGCTGACTACGTAGTTTCCGGTCAGTTCTCCGGAAAGGCGTATAAGGAGGCTCAGAAGATGGGCTACGACGTTAAGTGCGTTGCTACCACTAAGGACGACAACTTCGACCATATCCCCACTGTTACCAAGGATATGATCCGTCCCGATGCATCTTACGTTCACGTTTGCTTCAACAATACCATCTACGGTACTAAGTACAGCTACATTCCCGATACCGGTGACGTTCCGCTCGTAGCAGATATGTCTTCCTGCATTATCTCCGAGCCCGTTGACGTTTCCAAATTCGGAGTTATCTACGCAGGTGCTCAGAAAAATATGGCTCCCGCAGGACTTACTCTCGTTATCGTAAGAGAAGATCTTCTCGACTATGCTGATCCCAAGATGCCTACAATGCTTGAGTGGAAGACCATGGCAGAGAACGGCTCTATGTACAATACTCCTCCTTGTTACACCATTTACGTAGCAAAGCTCGTTTACGAGTGGATCCTCTCCATCGGCGGTCTTGACGAGATGAAGAAGAGAAACGAGGAGAAGGCGGCAGTTCTTTACGATTACCTCGACAGCCAGGATTACTACGTTGCTCCCGTTAAGAAGTGCAGCCGTTCTATGATGAACGTTACTTTCGTAACCGGGGACGCTGATCTCGATAAGAAGTTCGCAAGCGAGGCTGCAAAGGCAGGTCTTAAGAACCTTAAGGGACATCGCTCCGTTGGCGGCATGAGAGCTTCTATCTACAATGCAATGCCCAAGGCAGGAGTTGAAAAGCTCGTTGAGTTTATGAAGGCGTTTGCTGAAGCAAATCCAAAGAACTAATTGAAATAACAAATAGGTGATAAATATGAAAAACATTCTTTGTCTTAACAAAATTGCAAAAATAGGTACGGATAAGCTTGATGCTTCCGTATATAACGTTGGTACCGAGGTTGCAGATCCTGATGCTATCATGGTTCGCTCTGCGGCAATGCACGAAATGACCTTCGACAAGAAGATGCTTGCTATCGCTCGTGCGGGAGCAGGTGTAAATAACATTCCCGTTGACCGTTGCGCTGCCGAGGGTATCGTAGTATTCAATACGCCCGGTGCAAATGCAAACGGTGTTAAAGAGCTTGCGATATGTGCTCTCATGCTTGCTTCCCGTGACGTAGTTGGCGGTGTTAAGTGGGCTGCAAGTCTTGCAGGTACTGCTGACGTTGCAAAGCAGGTTGAGAAGGGTAAATCCCAGTTTGCAGGCGTTGAGATAAAGGGTAAGACTCTTGGCGTTATCGGACTTGGCGCTATCGGCGGTCTCGTTGCAAACGCGGCTGTTGAGCTTGGAATGAACGTAGTTGGTTGCGATCCGTTCCTCAGTGTTGACGCTGCTTGGAACATTGACAGCCGCGTACATAAGGCAGCAACCTTTGAGGACGTTTTCAAGGTTGCTGACTATATCACGCTTCACGTTCCCGCAACAAAGGATACTAAGGGCATGATCTGCGAAAAGTCTCTCGCAACTATGAAGGACGGCGTTAGAATTATCAACCTCGCACGTGCTGATCTCGTTGCGGCGGCAGATATCAAGGTTGCTCTTGAGAGCGGAAAGGTAGCAGCTTACGTTACCGATTTTCCGACCGAGGAAAACGTTGGCGTAAACGGAATAGTTGCTATTCCTCACCTTGGCGCTTCTACCGCAGAGTCCGAGGACAACTGCGCAGTTATGGCGGCTATGGAGCTTGACGAGTATCTTCGTTACGGCAACATCAAGAACAGCGTAAACTATCCTAACGTTTCTATGCCTATGAGTGGTGACAAGAGAGTCTGCGTTCTCCACGCAAACGTTCCTAACGTAATTTCTCAGGTTACTACCATCGTTGGCGGAACGGGTGCTAACATCGAGAACATGATGAACAAGTCCAAGGGTGACAACGCATATACAGTTGTTGACGTGACGGGTGACGTTTCTGATGAAACCGTTGCAAAGCTTGCAGCTGTTGAGGGCGTTTACAGAGTAAGAGTTATCTGAACCGTATAAGTCATAACCACCGGCTTAGTGAAGTTGTCAATAGAAAGTAGACACAAAAACCACAAATTATTAAAACCCCTGTTCGATTCTAAATTGAACAGGGGTTTTGTAGTTCAATTTAGAAGA
>SVQL01000085.1 GCA_015065365.1 Oscillospiraceae bacterium
AGGAACTACAAACTCTTGTGTAGCGGTATTTGAGGGAAGCGACCCCATAGTAATACCCAATCCCGAGGGAGCGCGCACGACTCCTTCCGTTATTGCTTTCACCAAGACGGGTGAGAGAATGGTAGGACAGGTAGCAAAGCGTCAGGCAATTACCAATCCCGACAGAACCATCATAAGCATCAAGCGCGAGATGGGTACTGCATACAAGAAGGAAATAGACGGTAAGACCTACACGCCTCAGGAGTTCTCGGCAATGGTGCTTCAGAAGCTCAAGGCAGACGCAGAGGCATATCTCGGCTCGCCCGTAACGCAGGCGGTCATCACCGTTCCCGCGTACTTCACCGACGCGCAGAGACAGGCAACCAAGGACGCAGGTAAGATTGCAGGCCTTGAGGTGCTTCGTATAATCAACGAGCCTACGGCGGCAGCGCTCGCTTACGGCATGGATAAGGAAGCAGACCAGAAGATACTCGTATTCGACCTCGGCGGCGGTACGTTCGACGTATCCGTGCTTGAAATTTCGGACGGAGTATTCGAGGTTCTCGCTACCAAGGGTAACAACCGTCTCGGCGGTGACGACTTCGACCAGAGAGTTATCGACTGGATGGTAAACAAGTTCAAGGCTGAAAACGGCGTTGATCTTCGCAACGACAGGATGGTAATGCAGAGACTCAAGGAAGCGGCTGAAAAGGCAAAGATCGAGCTTTCGGGTATGACCAGCACCAACATCAACCTGCCCTTTATCACGGCAACCGCGGCAGGTCCTCTCCACTTTGACGCAACGCTCACCAGAGCTGAGTTCGACAGAATTACCGCAGACCTCGTTGAGAACACCATGGCTCCCACCAGAGACGCGCTTCGCGACGCAGGCATTTCCGCAAGTGAAATTGACAAGGTGCTTCTCGTTGGCGGCTCTACGAGAATTCCCGCAGTTCAGGAAGCAGTTAAGAAGCTCCTCGGCAAAGAGCCCTTCAAGGGAATCAACCCCGACGAGTGCGTTGCTATCGGTGCGGCTATTCAGGGCGGAGTTCTCGGCGGCGACGTAAAGGATCTTCTCCTGCTTGACGTTACGCCCCTCTCTCTCGGAATTGAGACTCTCGGCGGCGTATTCAACAAGATAATCGAGAGAAACACGACCATTCCCGTAAAGAAGAGTCAGGTATATTCTACGGCGGCTGACGGACAGACGTCCGTACAGATCCACGTTCTTCAGGGTGAGCGCGAGATGGCGGCTTACAACACCACCCTCGGTCAGTTCATTCTCGACGGTATTCCCGCAGCACCCCGCGGAGTTCCTCAGATCGAGGTAACCTTTGACATCGACGCTAACGGTATCGTTAACGTAAGCGCAAAGGACCTTGGTACGGGCAAGGAGCAGCACGTAACCATTCAGTCCTCTACCAATATGTCCAAGGAGGACATTGAGAAGGCTGTTAAGGACGCAGAGCGCTTTGCAGAGGAGGACAGAAAGGCTAAGGAGGCTGTTGACGTTAAGAACCGCGCTGACTCCATGATCTTCCAGACTGAAAAGACGCTTGGTGAGATTGGCGACAAGCTTCCCGCATCCGACCTCGACGAGGTTAAGGCGGCGCTTGAGAAGCTCAAGACCACGGCGCAGGGCACTGACACCGAGGCTATAAAGGCTGACACAGAGGCGCTTGAAAAGGCGTTCTACACGCTCTCCGAGAAGCTTTACAAGCAGACGGGAGCGCAGGGTGCAGGCCCCGACATGGGCAACATGGGCGGTGACGGCGCACAGGGCGGCGACGGCACGTACTACAACGCCGACTACGAGGATAAGACGGAGAACTGATCGGCGGATTTCCTTATAGGAAGAAAATAGGTAGTTAAAGGCTATTGTAACAAAAAGCCTTCCCTTGTGATGGGAGCTCGTTGCAAAGCAACGGTCGAGTTTGCTACGCAAACATCGAGGGGACCGCTTGCGGTGGATGAGTAGTAAAGAATGAATTTGAATAAAGGACTACTCATCCGTCATTGACTCGCACGCGGCTCGTCAATGCCACCTTCCCTCGCAAGGGAAGGCTAACGCTGACAGAACTTTGTGCATAAAGAATGCATAAAAGAAAAGGAAAGAAAGAGAAATTTGAAAAGGTAATGAAGATTTTCGCCGTGGCGAAAATCCACCGAAACTTTTCACTCTTCACTCTTCACTTTTCACTTAAACATGTAGCCAAAGGCTATTGTAACAAAAAGCCTTCCCTTGGGGGAAGGTGGCACGAGCCTTGTGCGAGTGACGGATGAGGGTAGGATGCGAAGCATCCGTGCTTTCATCGTAAGTAACTCTGCGTTACGTCACGCTCGCCCTGCTCGCTACCCTCATCAGTCAGCTATCGCTGACAGCTTCCCCCAAGGGAAGCCTAACATGGTCAGAGCTTAGTGCGTAAAAAGAAAAGGGAAGAAAGAGAAAATGTAATGAAGATTTTCGCCGTGGCGAAAATCCACCGAAACTATTCACTCTTCACTATTCATTCTTCACTATTCACTAAAATACAAGGCTTCGCGGAAGGGCAAAAACTGCCTTTCCGCAAAAGTCGTATATAAAGGCATACAAGAACAGTGGCAAAAGCGCCACGATAAATACATTTGCGAGGGCAATATGGCAGATAAAAGAGACTATTACGAGGTGCTTGGACTTTCCAAGGGTGCGAGTGACGCGGAGATTAAAAAGGCGTACCGCTCCATGGCGAAAAAATATCACCCCGACATGAATCCCGGCAACGCCGAGGCAGAGGCTAAATTCAAGGAGGTCAACGAGGCGTACGACGTTCTTTCCGACGAGGGCAAGAGGGCGCAGTACGACCAATACGGTCACGCCGCGTTTGACCAGACCGCAGGCGGCGGCTACGGAGGATTTGGCGGCGGATTTTCCGACTTTGGCGATATCGGTGATATTTTCGGAAATATTTTCGGTGGTGCTTTTGGCGGTGGCTCCGCGCGTCAGAACAGAAACGCACCTATGCGTGGCGAGGACGTCGGCGCAAGAGTTACCGTGACCTTTGAGGAAGCGGCATTCGGAGTTAAAAAGACTATCACCTTTAACCGTATACAGAAATGCCCCGACTGCGGCGGCAGCGGCGCGGCGAAGGGAACAAAGCCCGAAACCTGCTCTGCCTGCGGCGGACACGGACAAAGGAGAATTACTCAGCGGCTTGGCGGTATGGCGTTCCAGACGACGGCGACCTGCGACAAGTGCCGCGGCACGGGTAAGATAATCAAGGAGCCCTGCTCCAACTGTAACTCCAAGGGCTTTATAAAGGTGACAAAGAAGCTTGAGGTCAACATTCCCGCAGGAATAGGCGACGGCGAGCGCATCGCTCTCCGAGGACAGGGCTGTGACGGACGCAACGGCGGACCTACGGGCGACCTTATCATAACCGTTAGCGTCAAGAGCCACAGCTTCTTTGAGCGCGACGGCTACAATATTTATTGTGATGTGCCGCTTACGGTTGCCGAGGCAACGCTCGGTGCGGAGATCGACGTGCCCACGCTTGAGGGCAACGTAAAATTCACCATTCCCGAGGGAACTCAGGTGGGAACGCAGTTTACCTTGAAGCAAAAGGGAATACCCTACGTGAACAATTCCTCGCGCCGCGGCGACCTTATATTCACCGTGAACGTTGAGATTCCAAAGAGCCTTAACAAAAAGCAGAAGGAGCTTATGGAGCAGTTTGCGGACGCTTGCGGTGAGAGCAACTACACAAAGAAAACGGGATTTTTCAAGCGTATTTTTGATAAGAAATAAGGCAGGTTAGATATGGACAAGGATTACGTATGTGAGGATTGGGGAACCGAGACGGAGTGGACTCAGATAAAGGTCACCGTGCCGCTCGGACAGCTTGACGACCTTAGCGCCGTAATGAGCATGATATCAAACTATCTTCAGATCGAGGATTACAGCGACATCGACCTCAAGACCTGCTACGGCGACCTCATTGACGAGAGCATACTTAATGCGGACAAGACCGTCGCTTCCGTTTCCGTTTACCTCGCCGGTACGGACGGAGTTGCGGATACGCTCAGCTTCTTGAAGGAGCGCTTCTCAACGCTCGGCATTGACGGCAAGGTGTCCGTCAGCGGTGTTTGCGAGGAGGACTGGGCGAACTCGTGGAAGGCTTACTACAAGCCTATTGAGATTGGTGAGAAAATCGTTATCGTTCCCGCGTGGGAAAAATACGATGCTCCCGAGGGCAAGCTCGCCGTTCGCATGGACCCCGGCATGGCGTTCGGTACGGGCTCTCACGAGACGACAAGGCTCGTTATCGGGCTTCTTGAAAAGTATATAAAGGGCGGCGAGCGCGTGCTTGACGTGGGCTGTGGCAGCGGAATACTTGCTATTTGCGCCGCAAAGCTTGGCGCGAAGGAATGTCGAGCGTACGATATAGACCCCGTTGCCGTTAAGGTGGCAAGGGAGAACGTTAAGGATTCGGGGCTTACTAATGTCGAGTGCGACACGTCCGACCTCTTGCGCGGCGTTGACACCAAGGGCGGCGCGTACGACGTTATCTGTGCGAATATCGTCGCGGATATTATTATAAGAATGACTCCTGACGTCGGCGCGCTTATGCACGTCGGCTCGGTTATTCTCGCCTCGGGAATTATCTCGGAGCGAGCTGATGACGTTATCTCCTCTTTTGAAGAGCACGGACTGCGTATTGTCGAAAAGGCAGAGGAAAACGGCTGGTGCGCTCTTGTGGTTGGGAAGTAATAGGAGATGCGAGGACGCGTCCACCTTTTTTGTAAAAAAGGTGGAGCCAAAAAACTTTATACAAAAAAGTTTTTTGTGGACATAGCGAAAGACGGGGACGTAGTACGTAATTTGGAGTTTTGCGATTTCTAATGAAGAAAGTCGTCGGACTCTACGCACCGACGACTTTCGATTGGATTTAAACGGGTCGCCGAGGACGTCGACCCCTACGCGCATAAAAATATCGTTGGATTTGCGCTTTTATTAAGATTTAAAACAGGTAATATTCAATATAACAAATGTTTTTTAAATATTTGTAGGGGTCGACGTCCTCGGCGACCCGCAACATTTTCAATTTTTATTTTCAACTTTTTTTGTGAGGAAAATATGGCAAATTACAGACGAGGTCGTATAAACGACGAGATGCAAAAGGAGCTCGCGATGATTTTACGCGAGGTCAAGGACCCCCGCGTAAAGGATGCGTTTATCAGCATTACCGCCGTCGAGGCAACGGGCGACCTGAAATTCGCAAAGGTTTATTACTCCGCTATGATGGGAGACAAAAAGGAAATTGCAAAGGGACTTCGCTCGTCTGCGGGATATATCCGCCGTGAGCTTGCGCACAGACTGAACTTGCGCATGACTCCCGAGCTTACCTTCTGCGAGGACCACTCTATTGAGCACGGCGCGCACATTTCAAAGCTCTTAAACGGCATTGAGATAAGCGAGCCCGACGAGGAAAACACAGATGATGAGCTTTAAGACACTGACCTTGGACGAGCTTTGCGAGAGGCTCTGTGAGAATAAAAAAACGCTTATCGTCTATCACGTTCGCTCCGATGCGGACGCGGTGGGCTCGGCTTTTGCGCTCAAGGAGATATTCAGGCTTCTCGGTATTCCCGCCGTTTGCGTTTGCGCTGACGAGGTGCCCGAGCGCCTTAAATTTCTCTCCGAGGACACGCAGGGAACCGTAGTGCCACCCGACGGAGCGGAGTTTGGGCACGAGCGCGCGATAAGTGTGGATTCTGCTTCTCCCGCGCAGCTCGGTTCGATTTTTGAGATGCTTCGCCGCGACGTGGATATTATGATAGACCACCACGGCACGGGTACGGTTTATGCGGATAACTATATTGACGCGAGCGCCTCTGCCACGGGCGAGATAATTTATGCCGTAGCAAAGCGACTTGTCGAGATGGGCAAGCTTCTCCATATAACGCCCAAGATTATAAACTGCGTTTACGCGGCTATAAGCTCGGACACGGGCGGCTTCCGCTACGCGAACGTCACTCCTGCGACTCACCGCATGGCGGCAGAGCTTGTTGAGGCAGGCGCCGATTCCGTTGATATAAACCACCGACTCTTTGAGTCAAAGACACTCAAGCAGGTGAGCGCCGAGGGCGAGGCGGCAAGACGACTGCGGCTCTCTTGCGACGGGAAGATTGCATCCGTGACTATTCCGTACGCGTCTATGCAGTACCTCGGTCTTAACGAGGAAAGCCTTGAAACGGTTATTGATATACCCCGTACCGTCGGCGGCGCTATGGTGGCGATCTCCGTTCGTCAGCCAAAGGCGGAGGGTGTGTTCAGAGTGTCTATGCGCTCTATGTCCGCCGTTGACGTTGCCGCGATCTGTAAAAAGTTCGGCGGCGGCGGTCACGTGAGAGCTGCCGGCTGCACCATTGAAGCCGCTGATATCGACGAGGCTGAAAACCTTATCATCGCCGCTGTTATGAGCGCGATTTAAGAGGGACGCGCGGAGGACGCGGGGGCGCGGGGATGCGTTCCACCTTTTTCGTGAAAAAGGTGGAGCCAAAAAGCTTCCCACAAATATGTTATTAGACGGACACAACGAAAAAATAATATTCATTGGTTGAATATTGTTGGTATTTTCTAATGTAGAAAGACGGCGGACTCTACGCCCCGCCGTCTTTCTTTTTTTATTTAATTACAACGGGTCGCCGAGGACGTCGACCCCTACAAAAGATTAAATGAAATTTGTTCTCAAAGATTAAATTAATATTTAACCATTATAAAATTATAAAAAAGAATGAGATTGTATTTAATTTCCTGCTTGTAGGGGTCGACGTCCTCGGCGACCCG
>SVQL01000086.1 GCA_015065365.1 Oscillospiraceae bacterium
TAAAAACAGAGGAAAGCTGTTCTACACTCACAAATATAAGCACAGCTATCCCGTATGCTGGAGATGTAAGCACGAGATCCTTTTCCGTCTCGTTAAGGAGTGGGCAATTGCCGTTGACGAGCTTCGTCCGCGCCTTATCGCGAACGCGAATAAGGTTCGTTGGGAGCCGCCTTATCAGGGCAAGAGAATGCTTGACTGGCTTGAAAATATGTCCGACTGGAATATCTCGCGTAAGCGCTTCTACGGACTTCCCCTTCCCTTCTACAAGTGCGAATGCTGCGGCGAGCTTACCGTGGTAGGCTCCAAGGAAGAGCTTTACGAAAAGGCTGTTGACAAATCAAAGGTTGACGCTATTCCTCATCTCCACCGTCCTTGGATAGACGAGGTGAAGATCGCTTGTCCCAAGTGTCAGAGCGAGGTTACTCGTGTAACGCAGGTCGGTGACGTTTGGCTTGACGCAGGTATCGTTCCCTTCTCCACCCTCAAGCACTTTACCGACAAGGAATATTGGAAGCAGTATTTCCCCGCAGAGCACGTGCTTGAAATGAAGGAACAGATTCGCCTTTGGTTCTACTCTATGCTCTTTATGAGTACCGTTCTCGTTGACGAGCCGCCATACGAGCGCGTAAGCACTCACGGTGTTGTTGTTTCCGAGGACGGAAGCAAGTTCTCCAAGACCGGCTTTATGATTCGCTTTGACGAGGCGGCAGACGTTATCGGCGCTGACGCATCAAGATACATTTTTGCTTCTTCCTCGACCTCGGGTGACGTTCGCTTCGGATTTAACCTCGGCGACGAAGCAAGAAGAAAGCTTCTCGCGTTCTGGAACCTTGAAACGTTCTTTGCTACCTATGCGGACATCGACAACGTAAAGGTTGACCTTGCGAAGCTCAATATGGCTGACCTTTGTGATATTGACCGTTGGCTCGTTATCAGAACAAACGCATTTATAAAGGAAGCTACCAAGTATATGGACGACTACTCCACCCGTGACGTAGTCGCAGGCTTTGAGGCGTTTGTAAACGATATTTCCAATTTCTATATCCGCGTCAACCGCGCTCGCTTCTGGAGCACCAACAACGACAAGGATAAGCAGAACGCATACGCCGTTCTGTTCTACGCGATCAAGTCCATCACGCAGGTTATGGCTCCCATGGTTCCCTTTATTACGGAAACGACTTGGCAGAAGTTCGTAAAGAGATACTCTGACGAGACCTCCGTTTCGGTATTCCTTACCGAGTGGCCTACCGTTCGCCCTGACCTTGACGTAACAGACGAGGCAATTCTCGCAAACGTAGAAAAAGCAAGAGATATTATTTCTCTCGGACTTAAGCTGCGTAACGAAAAGCAGGTAAAGATACGTCAGCCTTTGCCCGCGCTTTACGTAAAAGCAACCGAGGAAAATCACTCCGCTATCGAGACGTTTGGCTCTATCATAGCAAGCGAGCTTAACGTAATGGCTATAAACGAGCTTGAGAGCACCGACTCTCTTGAGTCCAACTTCCTTACCGTAAACTTCAAGGTTGCGGGCCGCGTGCTCAAGAACAGAGCAAACGACGTAAAGGCATATCTCGCAGAGCTTGGCGCAGACGAGCAGCAGGCGCTTTCCGATGCGGTCAAGGCAGGCAAGGCAATAAGCATTCTTGATATTGCTGACATTGAGGCGGATGTATTCACCGTAAACTCAAAGAGCGCGGACAACGTGGCTATCTACAAGAACAACGATGAGTTCGTTGCGCTTGATACCACTATCTCCGAGGAGCTTCAGAGAGCGGGTATTCTCCGCGACATTATCCGTCAGTGCCAGGTATTCCGTAAGGAAGCAGGATTTGACGTAAGCGACAAGATATACGTTGGATTTGCTACGGACTCCGAGCTTATCAACAGCATTCTCGCAGAAAAGGAAGCGCAGCTTACACACGACCTTCTCGCGACGCTTGAGACTCCCGCAGAGCCCGAATTCACCGGCGTTATCGACCTCGACGGAGCAAAGATAACCGTAACTCTTAAGAGAAAATAAGTCTATACAAAAGGGGCTGTCTTATTCAGATGCAGAAATCCATTTCATTCTGCGCTGAACAGGACAGCCCCATTATTATTATTATAAATTGTTGCTCTCCGAAAAATCGGGCGTAAAATCCTTTTTTGCAGAGGAAAGCTCCTGAATAAAGCCGTTTATTCCAAGCTTTGCGGCATAATCCGTAACAGACTCATATTCAAATCGCGTCAGGCGGCGGCGTAAATTTTTATAAGAGCAGTCCATGGCAAAATCGGGGGTATACTGACTCATAATGCTAACGAGAATATCTTCCTTCGGGAGTATTTCCGTAAGCGTACGCAAAACCTCTATGCTGTCCTTTCGGCATCCCGGAAGCACCAGATGGCGCACAAGCATACCGCGAAGAAGCATGCCGTCGTCACCGTATCTGCACGCGCCCACCTGCCTATACATCTCCCTAAGCGCCGCAATAGCCACATCGGGGTAGTCGGGCGCGGACGAGTATAGCGTCGCGTTATCACTCGACATATACTTAAAATCGGGCATGTAAATATCCACGAGCCCCTGAAAGCGGCGAAGCGTTTGTACACTTTCGTATCCCGACGTATTATAGAGCACGGGAATACTCAGGCTCGGCTTGACTTTCTCAAGCGCCTCTATTATACGGTCAGCGAAGTGCGTGGGAGTAACGAGATTTATATTAGCCGCTCCGCTTGCTTCAAGCGCCCGAATAGCATCTGCAAGAGCGCTCGGCGAATACACCTCCCCCTCAATCTCTCCGCGGCTTATATCCTTGTTTTGGCAAAACACACAACGGAGCGAGCAGCCGCAAAAGAAAACAGTTCCCGATCCGACCTCGCCGCTTATGGGCGGCTCCTCAAAGCGGTGAAGCGCTATACGGGCTATTCTCATTTCGCTTCCCATTCCGCAAGCACCAAGCTCGCCGTTTTTCCGCCGAGCACCGCATTTTCTCGGACACAAAAAGCAACCCTCCATGCCATAAGCTCCCTTCCGTTTTTTTAAAATTATACACTAAATTTTATCCAAAAGCAACATTATTTACAAAAAATCTATAAGCACTAAATGAAATAGTTAAATTTTTGGATATAATATATGTTGTACAAATTTTTTACAAAAAGGAAGGAACAAAAAAATGCCTGAAATTATCAACTCATTTCTTAACTTCTCACTCGGTCTTGCAGAGTCGTTCGTAGGCTTCTGTATAGACGTAGCGTGGCGTCTCGTTGCCGCGCTCGCCGTTTTCATCGTAGGACATATTGTAATTAAAGCCGTCCTCAAAAAAATGAAAAACTCCAAGAAGCTTAAAGGCGCAGATCCCACCGCAACCACATTTCTCAACAGCGCCGTTAAATTCGGACTTTATGCCGTAGTACTTATTGCCGTTATCGCAATTCTCGGCGTTCCCATGGCATCCGTAATAACCGTACTCGCTTCCGTAGGCGCTGCCGTAGCATTGGCTGTAAAGGGCGCATTCTCCAACCTCGTGGGCGGAATCATGCTCCTTTTCTTCAAGCCCATCAGCGTAGGAGATTTCGTTGAAATAGGCGGAAAAACAGGAACGGTTGAAGAGGTTGGTATTTTCTACACCCAGCTTGCGACAGGTGACAACCTCACGGTAAACGTTCCCAACGCAATCCTCACCGACTCCGTTATCACCAACTACTCCCGCAAGGACCTTCGCCGTCTTGACCTCGCGCTTAACGTCGCATACGGCACGGACATCGAAAAGGCAAAGCAGGTTATAGAGTCAACCATCGCATCTCAGGAAATGGCTCTTACGGATCCCGCGCCCTTCGTTCGTATGACCAACATGATGGATTCCTCTATTGAAATAACGGTACGCGTATGGTGCAAGAAGGCTGATTACGCTACTCTCAAGAGCGATCTTTTCGAGGCACTTGACAAATCCTTGGCAGAGGCAAAGGTGGAGATCCCCTTCCCTCAGCTCAGCGTTCACATGTCCAAATAAACTGAAAGGTCATTCTTATGAATAAGATTGCAACCGCAGAAATACTTTGCGTCGGCACCGAGCTATTGCTTGGCGATATAGTCAACACAAACGCCGCGTTTTTATCACAGCGGCTTGCCGACCTCGGTATTTGCGTTTACCGCCACACGGCGGTTGGCGACAACCCCAAAAGACTCGAAGCGGCGCTTAAATGCGCTCTTGACTCGGCAGATTTGGTTATAACGAGCGGCGGGCTCGGACCGACCTACGACGACCTCACCAAGGAAACCGTAGCGGCGTGCTTCGGGCTTCCGCTTGAGGAGCACGCACAGTCGCTTGAGCGAATAAAGAGTTATTTTTCGCGCACGGGCAGGACGATGACCGAAAACAATAAAAAGCAAGCTATGATGCCCCGCACGGCTCACGTTTTTGATAACAACTACGGAACTGCTCCCGCGCTCGCTATCTACGACGAAAAAAAAGACAAAACGGTAATCATGCTCCCCGGCCCACCAAACGAGCTAATACCCCTCTTTAATGAGGAGGTCACACCGTATCTCAAAAAGCGAACGGATTGCATTCTCGTCAGCAAAAACATACACTTCTTCGGCATTGGTGAATCCGCGCTTGAGGAAAAAATAAAGTCTATTATGACCGAATCGCAAAATCCTACGGTTGCTCCTTATTGCAAGGAGGGCGAGGTCAGACTCCGCGTGACGGCAAAGGCGCAGAATGAAAGCCAAGCCGTCAAGATGTGCGATGCTATGATAGAAAAAATCGTGGGGCACGAGGTTGGTGAGTTTATTTACGGCATTGACGTCGATTCACTTGAGCACGCTCTGGTAAACGCGCTCCACGAGCATTCTCTTTCAATATGTACGGCAGAATCCTGCACGGGCGGTCTTATCGCCGAGCGTATTACCGCGGTGGCGGGCTGCTCTGACGTGTTCTTCGGCGGCTGCGTAACCTATACAAATGAAATCAAGCAAAGGCTGCTCGGAGTAAGCGCCGAAACACTTGACACGTACGGTGCGGTATCCGCAGAGACTGCTATGGAAATGGCGCGCGGCGCAAGAGAAAAGCTCGGAACGGATATTGCGGTTTCCGCAACGGGAATTGCAGGTCCTTCGGGCGGCACACCCGAAACTCCCGTAGGAACGGTATTTATAGGCGTTTCAACTCAAAATGGCGAGAGCTTCCGCAAGCTTAGCTTATCCTCTATGAGAAGCCGCGACTATATAAGAACCGTCAGCGCAACAAATGCATTCGATATCGCTCTAAAAGCCGTTTCAAGGCTGACAAAAAATTAACAAACCATTAATTTTAACAAAAAAACGCAAAAATCATTGACAATTTTCTGCTTCTGTATTATAATGTAAGTCAAAACATTAAAAAATTGATATTATTAGGGGTATAAAATGACTAAATTCAGAAGAATCGGCGTTCTTACGTCCGGCGGAGATGCGCCCGGAATGAACGCGGCTATAAGAGCAATTACCCGAAAGGCTCTCGAGCAGGGCGTTGAGGTAATGGGAATCATCGGCGGATACAGCGGACTTATAAATGAAAATATAATTCCCTTGACGACTCATGCCGTTTCAAACGTGATTACCCACGGCGGTACGTTGCTCTATTCCGACAGATGCAAGGAGTTCAAGACCGAGGCGGGCATGCAGAAGGCTATCGCAACCTGCAAAAAATTCAATATAGACGCTATTGTTGCTATCGGCGGTGACGGAACCTTCCGCGGAGCAACAGACCTCACTCTCCACGGTATTCCCACCATCGGCGTTACGGGTACTATCGACAACGATATTACCGCTACTGACTATACCGTAGGCTTTGATACCGCTATGAATACCGTTCTTGAAGCGGTTGACAGACTTCGCGATACCTGCGAGTCTCACGCTCGTTGCGACGTCGTTGAGGTTATGGGACGTGACTGCGGACAGATAGCTCTTATGACGGGAATCGCGTCGGGCGCAGTTGCTGTTTGTATCCCCGAAATTCCCTTTGATGAGGAGCTCGCAATCGAAAAGATAAAGAGCGCTAAGGCTGCGGGCAAGCGCGGAATGATAGTCGTTGTCAGTGAGGGCGTTTTTGCTACCGATGAGAACGGCAAGTCCGTTCCCTACGGAGAGCTTCTCCGCGGAAGAATCGAGGAGCAGACGGGCGTCGAGACCAAGTTTGCGCGTCTTGCACATACCGTTCGCGGCGGTTCTCCTACTCTCCGCGACAGACTTACGGCAACTAAGATGGGCGTTAAGGCAGTCGAGCTTTTGCTTGAGGGAAAGAGCAACAGAGTAGTTGTCGAGGATGACGGCATTATTACCGATCTCGACATTGTTTTCGCACTTACGACCGACCGCATGTATAAGAACAAGCTCAAGGAAAATGAACTTGACGGATTTTCCGAGGAAGAGATTGCAGAAATGCGTAAAATATGCGCAAAGCGCACCGAGGAGATCGCTTCGCTTTATAAGATGGCGTACGATATCTGCAAATAATACAATAGGGGCTGTCACATTTGGCAAGACCGAAAAAGTCCAATAATAAATAAAAAAATACCCATTTACATTGAAGTTTTGTAAATGAGACCGTAATATGTGGAAATTCTACGAATTTCTTCAATTTTAATGGACTTTTTCTACCGCCGTTTTCGAGGCTCGACGTACACTTGTACGCCTCACGCCTCGAATAACGACGCT
>SVQL01000087.1 GCA_015065365.1 Oscillospiraceae bacterium
TAGCTCTGACTTACAAGCGACCTTCAAAGTCAGAGCTATCCTCCCATGGTGCTTTTCGGTAAGCCTACCGCGATCAAGCCCTCCTCAAGCTATGTGAAAAACTACGTTTTTGCAGATCCCGAGAACGGAGTAGAGGCTTATTCCTACTATTCCTATTTCCACAACGGAGTCAGCCGCATAATTACAAACGTATTCTCAAGCTACGATACCGCGTCGGCATATATTGGCGACGAGGTTTACGAGATAGCTGCGGACGATAACCTTTTCGGTCTGATGACCGTAACAAAGGAAGCGAGAATAAAGCAGGAAACCAATTACACGAGCATTGACCGCTCGTCATACGTGCTGTCTTTGGCATCGACAGACTTTTTAACTAACGATGCACTTGATTCGGCGGCATACGGAAACACCGACGTTATTCTTTCCGCGCTTCGCAGAACGGGCGGTGAAGCGGTTCCCGCGAACGTCGCTCTCAAGGGATTCTATATCTATGATATAGACGGAGCGGAAAATAATGCTAAGTTCACGGCGACAGCTACCACTTGGCTCGTCTGCCTCACGGTGATCCCCGCGGTAGTAACGCTTTGTGTCGGAACTGTTGTAGTCGTGAGACGAAGAAAGAGATAAAATCAGAAAAACAGAAGGAAAATCTTAAAATTATGCCTATAAAAAGAGAAACCAACCAAGGCTTGAGTGCGCCTGAGCGTGTAAAGCGAAGCAATATGCTACGAAAGCAGAGAATTGCGGCGATAGCTATCGCTGCCACCATTCTGCTTCTTATTGCCGCGCTTGCCGTAGTCCTTTACGTCGTCGATATCTACTCGTTTGAGGATGTCAACGGTGACGAGTACGTTATCAAAAGGATAGACGGTGTGTACGCGCTTTGCTATAAGAACGGCGAGGTCTGCGGAACGGTTGATTTTCAAAGCAAAACATGCTACCTTACCTCAATAGGAACGATTGTCTTGGTTGACGGCGAGAGCGGTAAGGCCACAATAAAGGTAGTGCCCGAGACCGATGGAACCGAGATACAGTATTACGATTACTACGTTTCTCTGTTCAACCCGATGACCTATGATGAAAACAAGGTCAAGGAGGAGTCTCAGATAATCGAGTCCATTGAGGTCCATAACGAATTCGGATCTTATAAATTTGTAAGAAACGAAAATTATGATTTTGTTATCGAGGGACACGAGACTGCGCCCTATTCCACACTCAGCTTTGCACAGTTTGCAAGCACCTGCGGCTCTGCAGTAGCGTCAAAGAGACTTGAAAACCCCGTAAGGCTTCAGAACGGTAAGATAGATTATGCGGAATACGGACTTGCAAGCAGTCTCAGAGAAAAAACAGAAAAGGATGCCGATGGCAACGATATCACCGTAGAGTACGAATATATTCCTGCATATTACACAATCACCGCAAAAAACGGCGATTATCATAAGATATTGGTGGGCGACGTTGCCGTAACGGGCGACGGTTACTACGCTAAATACGAGGGCGGACAGGTAAACGGCAAGGATGTTGCCGCAAGGGATACCGTGTACGTGCTTACCATCACCACAATTGCGCTTTCGGACGGATTTAACGGCCACGAGCTGCTTATGGGTAAGATCGAGAACTTTGTTTCTCCCCAGATAGTTTATCAGATGGGACTCACCGAGTATTTCAACGTCAAGGACTTCAGGATCTATAAGGATATTGATTACACCGCAATTTACTCCGCGCTTGCGGAAAAATTCGGGCCCGACGATACCTCAAGCAAGGAATTTGCAGAGGAATACGAGAGGCTTTTCCTTGAATACAGTAAAAAGGTCTGCGATTTCTCGTTCTATGAGATGTCCGAGAGACAGGGAAGCATGAATGCGTATATTCCCTATATCTCAAATCTCGAATATGCGGAGGGATACTATCTCAATGCGGATAACGTTGATATTATGCTCTCGGGATTCTATGAAACCGAGTTTTTAGAGGTCGTTAAGCTCTCTCCGAGTGAAGAAGAGCTGAATGATTGCGGACTTATCAATCCCGAATTTGTTATCGCATTCTATTTCAAGACTCAAAACGAAAAGGGAGAGACCGTATACGTTGAAAACTACGTTGAGGTAAGCAAAAGACACGCGGGTGGGGTATATTACGCCTACTCCTCCGCTTATGATATGATAGTAGCGATAAGCGAATCTAGCTTTGCCTTCCTTGAGTGGGACGAGACCTATTGGTATGACGAAAGCTATATTCAGCTTAGCATATCCAATATAGAAAGCATTCTTATTGAGTCTCCTGCGTTCTCCACAAAGCTTGAGCTTGAGGATTCCGCATCCAAATATCTTGGATACGTTGCAAAATCGGGCAAAAAGATTACGGTAGGCGAAAAGGAATACGTGATCGAGAAGAATGAGCAGGGTAAATACGTGCTCAAGAGCGCAGGGGAGGCGGTCAATCCCTTCTACTCGGGTGATTATCTCATAACCCCTGTAAAATACACGGACGGAGAAAGAGTTGCATCGAATTATATCTTCTCCGAGGCAAGCGAGATCGATACAAACGGAGATGACACCTCCGATGCGGTGCTCTATTACTTCTACGATGTCGTTTATAACGAAGGCGAATATTATCTTGTGGCACAAGTCCTTTGCGCCGATCTTAACGGAAATCAGATCGGGCAGGCAGAGGTTGTAATAGGTAAAAAGGCTTATGAGTCCTCATATTTCAAGACTCGTACGGGATATTTGTTCTTTGCAAACAAGAATTCTGTGATTGGTAGCAGAATAGAGGAGATGTACGGCCGGTACAATAGAGGAAGCTGGGGCGATGCAAGTCTTTTCGTGACCTCGGAAAATAAGAACGTACTCGTTGATAAAAAGACAGGCGAGTGGATGGTCATAGACGGAGTGACATGCGGTGTCTATCTTGCGGATAGTGTTACCAGCAGACTTGCCGAGAGAGCGGTCAAGGTGCCCGCACTTTACGATGCAAACGGCAATCTCAAGAGATATCCCGACACCTTCTATCCCTTGACGGATAAGAAGATGCAGTATGACGAGGAGAGCGGAACGCTCCTCGCCTACGATAAGGTGAAAAAGGAGTGGCAGAGACTTCTTTCAAGCGAATGCACCATCGGAGTATGGGGCGAGTGTGAGTATTACGTGCTTGAGGGCGGAATTTGCATTTTGGTTGACACTGCTACGGGAGACTTTGGAGAGGTCAGTGTACTGTCAAATCCCACGTTTATTGCAGACGTGAAGGCTGACGGAAAGCTTCTTGACTACGTGATCGACCGCGAGGGCTTTACGGAATCTTCCAAGACAGCAACAGCGCTTCAAAACTTCCAGGAGCTTTACAAATATCTTCTTTCCGCATCGTTTGAGGGGCTTGCAAGCCTTGATGAGAGCGAAAAGGAGGAGCTCCGTAGGCTTGATGACTTCACTTCGGGTGAAAACGAGGCTTGTGTCTTGAAGATCACACTTAAAGCGTCGGATTTTAAGGGCAACACGAGAGATGTGGTCTATAGATTCTACCGCTATAGCGAAAGACGCGCTTACGTTACAGTAGAGCTGCTTGATGGCACGGGCTCTTCAAGTGAAAAGGCGTATGGGAACTTCGACGTGCTTTATTCCTTTGTTCGCAAGGTAATTGAGGACGCGGAGAAGATAGTGAACGAAGAGCCTGTATATTCAAGCGAAAAATACTGAAAAAATAAACGGGGTTCTCTGAAAAGGAGAGCCCCGAAGCATTGCTTTTTATAAAAAGAAAAAATTTTTTATAAATTTCAAAAAACATGTTGACAAAATGATCTTTGTGTGATATAATACCTAAGCGTTCGCAAAACGGCAAGGTTTTGGCGAATTAAATATGGCGGAATAGCTCAGTTGGCTAGAGCGCTCGGTTCATACCCGAATGGTCGTTGGTTCAAGTCCGACTTCCGCTACCAAATATTCATTACAGCCGTAGTGGATATTGCGGCCCGTTGGTCAAGCGGTTAAGACACGGCCCTTTCACGGCTGTAACATGGGTTCGATTCCCGTACGGGTCACCAAAAAGAAAAAGGAGTAGCGTTGCTACTCCTTTTTCTTTTTGCTAATCTCATCACCGAATCTGAACCCACTTGCGCCGCGCTTTGCGCGGTGCAATTAGATTTGCGCTCGATTTACTTTGGATTTAGAGGCAACTTTGCGCAAATCAGGGTTCAGATTCCCGGTGATGAGATTAATAGAAAACAGGTGAATAACCCACTTGCGCCGCGCTTTGCGCGGTGCAATTAGATTTGCGCTCGATTTACTTTGGATTTAGAGGCAACTTTGCGCAAATCAGGGTTCAGATTCCCGGTGATGGGAATAAATCATTTCAGTTTATCGAGTATTATGTTTGAGGAGAGAAA
The DNA here is from genome assembly GCA_015065365.1 of Oscillospiraceae bacterium. Taxonomy (GTDB): domain Bacteria; phylum Bacillota; class Clostridia; order Oscillospirales; family CAG-272; genus HGM12713. Next base: position 4,376 of record SVQL01000087.1, read on the forward strand.
AAATAATTTCCGATAACCTCTTATGGAAGTTTTTGAAGGTGCGGAAACCTTTTTCAAAAAGTTTCTGCATCGCCCCCCCCGCTCCTCCTTACTTATTCAACACGCGCGCGGGGAGGGGGCGCTTTACCTTCATTGCACCAAATGGACAGAACTCCTGACAGCAGAAGCATTTAATACACTTTTTGCGGTCAATTACGGGCTTACCGTCCTTCATGGCGATTGCCTGTGCGGGGCAGATCTCCTTGCACTTTTTGCAGCTCTTGCATTCCTTTGGCTTAACGTAAGGCTTTGCTTCAAGGCATTTTTTTGCAATTTTGCCGAAAAGCTTTGATTTCGAGTCAAAAAGCAGACTGTTTCTGACCGCCACGTTGTTGTAATCGGGAATAATAAGTGAATCTATATCGCCGAAAACCTTCAGTTCGTCTATGGTTTCGGGGATAAGCCCCCGTTCACGAGCGGCACCAAGCGTGGGAATACTGTCGGGAGATAGTCCGATTACCTTTGCACATACCATATCGAGCTTGTGGGGCGAGGTTGATGCGAGGATTGCGCCGATCTCACGCGGAGTGCCCTGAGTTGGGCCGTTTCCTTCCATACCCACGATGGCGTCGGCGATGCAAAGCTTTACCTTATCGGCAAAATACTCGTCAATGTCTACTATCATTCGGGCAAAATCTGCGGCGTTGGGATATCTGAAGTGGTATTCGGGCTTCATTGTACCGGGAATGACTCCGAACATGTTCTTTGCGGCGGCACTCATACCCATCATTCCGTGAGTTTTGAGCTTGCAGAAGTTGATTATTGCGTCCGCACGGTCAAGATAGGCGGTATATGTGAAGCTGTGGGCTACGCTTGCACCTCCAAAACTGGCCTCGTTCTGAGAAAAATCGCGGTTAAGCTCTCCTCCGCATGCTTCGACGGCGGAAAGACCGCACACACTGTACACCTTATTTAAAAAAGCGGCGTTATAAAGTCCACCCGGTGAGTCACCGACGATCACGCGGGAGGCTCCTCGCTCCAAAAGCAGCTCGATAAGGGCGCAAATCAGCGCGGGATGCGTGGTGGTCGCGCTCTCGGGCTTTGCAAAGGTAACTAAATTTGCTTTGATGGCAACGCACATGCCTGCCTCCAGCCAATCAAGTCCGCCGAGCGAGTCGACAAGGGCGGCCAACGCATTTTTTACTTCCTCTTTATTATATGTGCGGCACGAGACCGCAGAAACGTCCGGGTAAGACATGTTTTACACCTCTCATCAAAATATGTTGAATCCATTATATAGGCAAATCGGCAATATGTCAATAGTCTTGCAGGAGCATATCTGATGTAAAGGGGAAGGGAGGGCGCAAGCCGGGTAACAGACGGGTGCCAGAGAGATGCCTGACAATTTTTAATAAAAGTGTATATTGCGTGAATAAAAATGCAAGTCGTTTTTTCGGTTTTTGCAAAAAATATAACAAAATGCAATTTTCGTTGGCGGCTTGTGGCAATTTTTTGAAATCTTTTGAATATTTGGTTTCAAAAAATGTGAACGAGTGGTTAAAAAAATGTATAATATTTGTTAAGAATGTAAAAAACACTTGCAATATTTTATGCACGGAAGTATAATAGGGATATCATAATTTACATTTTGAAAGGACAAATGTTATGAAAACAAATCTTTTGAAGGTTGTTTCCCTTGCACTCGTTGTAATGATGCTTGTTGGCGCATTTGCAGCTTGCGCTCCTACGGAAAAACCTGTTACTCCTGCCGTATTTAAGCAGGCAGAGTACAACACAACCACATCCGTTATGCCCAGCAACTGGAACGAATTCACGTATGCTGACAACAATGATACTCAGATCATGAGTTACATTGGTTCTTCTTTCTTCACCTACGACTATAAGTTCGAGAATGACAAGAAGTACAACGAAGACGGCTCCATCAACAAGGATGGTATCGTTGCAGGTGCATACACAACCAACTACGATGCAGCTACAAAGCTTGAGGACGTTACCGCACTTGTAGACGCTAAGTGGGGCTACACCGCTGATCAGAAGGCAGAGGGCGGCTATGCTTGGAAGATCACTCTCCGTGACGACCTTAAGTGGGACGACGGCACTGCTA
>SVQL01000088.1 GCA_015065365.1 Oscillospiraceae bacterium
TATCGCAAAGATAACCACTAAGGTTGCTCTCGGATATACGCTTGACGAGATACAGAACGATATTACGGGAAAGACCTGCGCGTGCTTCGAGCCTACGCTTGACTACGTAGTAGTAAAGTTCCCCAAGTGGCCATTCGATAAGTTTAACGGATCAAGCAGAAAGCTCGGAACGCAGATGAAGGCGACCGGTGAGGTAATGTCTATCGGTCCTTCGTTTGAAATGGCAATCATGAAGGCAGTTCGTGGAGCGGAGATTTCTCTCGATACGCTCAACGCGCGCCCTCTTAACGAAAAGTCCATAGAGGAGCGTCTTGCCGCTATGGATGACCGCAGAATATTTACCGTCTTTGAGGCACTTAAGTCAGGCGTTACTATTGAGAAGATCAATGAGATAACAAGAATTGATCCTTGGTTCCTCTCAAAGCTTCAAAAGCTTGTTGATTTTGAAAAGTCGATTGAAAACGGCTTGACGGCAGAGTCCTATAAGCTGGGTAAGATGCTCGGCTATACGGACAAGTCCCTTTCAAAGCTCAGCGGTACTGAAAATATGCCCTCAATGGACGCATCCTATAAGATGGTTGATACCTGTGCGGCAGAGTTCGACGCGCGTACACCTTACTTCTACTCCACCTACGGCGGAGAGTGCGAGGCTCGCGGCTTCAAGAAGAGCGGAAAGCCCACAATCCTCGTTCTCGGCTCAGGTCCTATAAGAATAGGACAGGGAATTGAGTTCGACTATTCATCGGTTCACTGCGTATGGGCGCTCAAGGAGCTTGGATATGACGTTGTTATCGTAAACAACAACCCCGAAACCGTTTCTACGGACTACGATACCGCTGACAGACTGTACTTTGAGCCTCTTACTCCCGAGGACGTTATGAACATTATCAAGGTTGAAAAGCCTATCGGTGTCGTTGTTGCATTCGGCGGACAGACGGCTATTAAGCTCACTCAGTTCCTTGACGATAACGGAATCGAGATACTTGGAACGTCTGCCGAGGGAATTGACATGGCAGAGGACAGAGAAAAGTTTGATGCGCTCCTTGAAAGATTTAATATCCGCAGACCTGTCGGAACGAGCATTATGACTACTGAGGAGGCTCTTAAGGCAGCAGAGCAGATAGGATACCCCGTCCTGCTTCGTCCCTCTTACGTTATCGGCGGACAGAATATGTCTATCGTTTATAACGCAAGAGAGGTTGAGACCTACATGACCCGTATTCTTTCTACGGGAATTGAGAATCCCGTTCTCGTCGATAAATATATGATGGGAACAGAGCTTGAGGTCGACGTAATTTCCGACGGTAAGGACGTTCTTATCCCCGGTATTATGCAGCACGTTGAGCGTGCGGGAGTTCACAGCGGTGACTCTATCGCGGTATACCCACCCTTCAGCGTAAACGATAAGCTTCTTAATACTCTCGTTGAATCCTCCGAAAAGCTTGCGCTTTCTCTCGGAACTAAGGGACTTGTAAATATTCAGTACCTTATCTACCGTAACGAGCTTTACGTAATCGAGGTTAACCCCCGCGCTTCGAGAACCATACCTTATATAAGTAAGGTAACGGGCGTGCCTATGGTTGATCTTGCTACTAAGGTAATGCTCGGCGCACCTCTTGCTTCTCTCGGCTACGGCACGGGACTTTACAAGACACCTCCTTACTATGCAGTAAAAGTGCCCGTATTCTCCTTCCAGAAGCTGACGGACGCAAACTCCTACCTCGGACCGGAAATGAAGTCTACGGGTGAGGTTCTCGGACTTGGAAAGAACCTTAACGAGGCTATATTCAAGGGGCTTACCTCGGCAGGATTTTTGCTTAAGGCACCCTCCGCAGGTTCTGACGTTGGCGTATTTATAAGCGTTGGCGAGCATGATCTTCGCGAGATCGTAACGCTTGCAAAGAAGCTCAGCGACCTCGGAATGAAGATATATGCTACCAAGCAGACGGCAGAGGCTATTGAGGGACTTGGAATTTCCGTTGTCTCCATTGGTGCTGTCGGTGAGACCAACGATGCATACGAGCTGATCGAGAGCGGAAAGATAAGCTATATCGTTTATACGGGAACTCTCTTTGACACCTCGCTTAACGAATTTATAGCGCTTCACAGAAAGGCGCTTCAGCACTCCGTTGCGTGCCTTACCTCGCTTGATACCGCGAATGCTCTTGCAGATATTATCGCAAGCCGCTATAATCAGCAGAACACCGAGCTTGTTGACATCAACAATATGCGTACACAGCCTATGCTTATTAAGTTCTCTAAGATGCAGGGAACGGGCGACGACTATATCTTCATAAACAATATGGACGAAAGCATAACCTGTCCCGAATCCTTGAGCCTTACCATGTGTGACAGACACTACGGAGTAGGCGCTGACGGACTTGTTCTCATAGAGAAATCCGACGTTGCCGATGCGCGCATGAGGATCTTCAACCGCGACGGTAGTGAGGGTGTAATGGCGGGTAACTCCATTCGTTGCGTAGGAAAGTATCTGTACGATAACAAGATCGTCAACAAGGATAGAATAAACATCGAAACGAGAAGCGGTATAAGAGATCTTCGCCTTTACACAAGAAACGGCAAGGTTACTACCGTAAGCGTTGGAATGGGCAAGGCAAGCGTTCTTCTTAAGGACATTCCCACCACCATTGACGCAGAGCGCGCTGTAAATTATCCCTTGACGGTTGGTGGCAAGGAATATAACGTAACGCTCGTGTCCATGGGTAACCCCCACTGCGTAGTATTTACCGACTACGTTGACGGTGTTGACGTTAAGGGGATAGGACCGCTCTTTGAAAATGCTCCCGAATTCCCCGAAAGAATTAATACCGAGTTTGTTCGCGTAGTAAATCCGAATACCATTAAGATGAGAGTTTACGAGCGCGGAAACGGAGAGACTCCTGCCTGCGGAACAGGTGCGTGCGCGGCTGTTGTTGCGGCTGTCGAAAACGGCTTCTGCAAGAAGGGCGAGGACGTTACCGTTAAGCTTCGCGGCGGTGACCTTATCGTAAATTACACAGACGAAAAGGTAATTCTTATCGGAAACGCAGAGCTCGTATATCAGGGATATATGGAAGATTGATTTTTTCATAATATTGTTGACTACGAATAAATAAACTTGCTTTACAAGTTAATAAATTTATGCAAAATGCCGTATTTCTTGGAATACGGCATTTTTGTATTGACAAAAAAATCGTTTTGGAGTATAATTGCAATGTAAACCTATGATTAAGAATAGTAGTTAAAGTTATTGATTTTCAGAGAGCCAACGGTGGTGTGAGTTTTGGTATTCAAGCTTTAGTGAATGGACTTATGAGGGCGGTCGAAAGGGTAGAGCCAAGGAGAATTTGGCATAGCTTAGTAGTAGCCGACGGAGCCGAAGCCGTTATCGTTCGGAGTTGCTGGGTGGCAATGCACAGAGTGGGCGCAAGTCGCCAATCACGGGTGGTACCGCAGGTTTTCCTGTCCCTGAGTCAAGGGGCAGATTTTTTGTTTTTCGGAGGTAATTATGTTTCTTTTGACAAAACGATGGCAAGCGCTGCATACCTTTTTGAGAAAATAATTTGCTTTAATATATAAAAAAATAAGGAGAAAAAACGATGAATAAATACAGAGATTTTGATAACTATTTTAAGGAATTTCCTAATGAAAAGGGATACTTTGGTGAGTACGGCGGTTCTTTCTTGCCCCCCGAGCTTATCCCTGCGTTTGAAGAAGCAAAGAACTCCTACGAGGCGATCTGTCAGTCCGCTCAGTTTATAAACGAGCTCCGTCGAATCCGTAAGGATTTTCAGGGCAGACCTACCCCCGTATATCACTGCGAAAGACTTTCCAAGCTTTTCGGAAATTGCCAGATATATTTGAAGCGTGAGGATCTTAACCATACGGGCGCACATAAGCTTAATCACTGTATGGGTGAGGGCTTGCTTGCAAAGTACATGGGTAAAAAGAAGCTCATCGCTGAAACGGGCGCAGGTCAGCACGGCGTTGCTCTTGCGACTGCCGCGGCTTACTTCGGCATGGAATGTGATATTTACATGGGCGAGGTCGATATCGAAAAGCAAAAGCCCAACGTGATACGTATGAAGATGCTTGGCGCGAACGTAATTCCCGTTACTCACGGACTCAAGACGCTTAAGGAGGCTGTTGACGCGGCATTTGAAGCATATATGAATGAGTACGACGATGCGATCTACTGTATCGGCTCGGCTCTCGGCCCGCACCCTTTCCCCATGATGGTAAGAGATTTTCAGGCGGTTATCGGACATGAGGCGAGAGACCAGTTCCTTGAAATGACGGGACATTTCCCCGATGCGATTACCGCATGCGTGGGCGGTGGCTCTAACTCGCTCGGTATGTTCACGCCTTTCCTTGCAGACCCCGTTGAAATTTACGGTATAGAGCCTCTCGGAAGAGGATCTAACGTAGGTGACCACGCGGCTACCATGCAGTTTGGTACGAAGGGAAGACTCCACGGCTTTGAGAGCTATTTGCTTCAGGACGAGAACGGTGAGCCGTTGCCCGTTTACTCTATTGCGAGCGGACTTGATTACCCCGGAGTTGGACCAGAGCATGCGCATCTGCGCGACCTCGGCAGAGTACACTACGAGACCGCAAGTGACGAGGAAGCAATGGAAGCATTTTTCCTGCTTTGCCGCTACGAGGGAATTATCCCCGCGATCGAAAGCTCGCACGCGCTCGCATACGCTATAAGATACGCGAAGGAGCATAAATCTGGCTCTATCCTTTGCTGTCTGTCCGGCAGAGGCGATAAGGATATCGACTACGTATACGAAAACTACGGCTGTGGCGAGAAGTTTTTCAATAAATAATTTGTCAAAGAAAGTCAACCATCGGGTTGACTTTCTTTTGCTTTCGTGCTATAATATGAGCGTATGTCAGGGGTGCACACAGTGCTTAATAAGGAATTCGGTGGGAAGCCGAAACGAGCGTGTCGCCGTATGCAAATATAGGTATGAAAGCAAGCTCGCCGCAGAGCTTGTTGTCCATTAAGTTTTTACTTGAGAAGGTTTTTATACCTGCGCGAAAGCGCATTTTGCTAAGTCGGAAGACTTGCCCCGTAAGCCTTTTACCGCACGGACCGGTTCTTAAAAAGAAGAAGGCTTGGTATGCGCGAAAAATAAAATTTTAGGAGAATTAAAATGAACGGAATTTTTAAAAAACATTCAATTCTGTCACTTGTTCTCGTGATCGTGCTTATTGCGGCTATGGCACTGTCCGTTGTATCATGTGACAAAGAGGACCTCGGTAACGAGGAGACGTCAGCAGCTACCGAAGCGGTAATCACCTCGGAAACTGAAACGGAAACAGAAAAAGTCGAAGATGAAAAGACCTTTGACTTTACCGTGGTATTCGTTGACGGAAGCAGCAAGACGTATACCATCAAAACCACCAAGACTACCGTCGGCGAGGCACTGCTTGGAGCAGGACTTATTGCGGGCGAGGACAGCCAATACGGACTTTACGTAAAGACCGTTGACGGCGTTACGCTCGACTACAACGCGGACGGCAAATATTGGGCGTTCTACGTTGACGGAAAATACGCCCCCAAGGGTGTAGATCAGACCGAGATCGAAGAAGGAAAACTCTATTCCTTTAAAGCGGAATAATTTTAACGGAGTATGTCAAGAACGGCAAACAGAATACGCAAACTGGTATTGTTCGCTATGTTCGGTGCACTTATGTTTACCTCAAAGGTGGTTATGGAAGTGTTGCCTAACGTGCATCTTCTCGGAGCACTTACGATGATAATCACCATAGTGTACCGATTTGAGGCATTGATACCGATATACGTATACGTTGTTTTAAACGGCTTATATGCAGGCTTTAGCCCTTGGTGGGTACCTTATTGCTATATTTGGACGGTTCTTTGGGCGGTGACGATGCTTTTGCCGAGGAGAATGCCAAAATGGCTTAAAGCGCCGGTATACATGACGGTTTGTGCCTTGCACGGGCTTGCCTTCGGAATACTTTATGCTCCGGTACAGGCAATTATGTTCGGTCTCGATTGGAGGGGAATGCTCGCGTGGATAGCGACGGGATTTCCGTTCGACGTAATGCATGCCATAGGCAACCTTGTTGCGGGTACGCTTATATTTCCGTTGTCAAGCGTATTGCTTAAGCTTGAGGGTAAATTTTCACGTTAAAGGTATGTTGAATAATTACAAACAAAAGCCGCGTTTTGCTTCAAAAATTTATTGTCGAATAAAGATAATTTTATTGACTTTACGGTTACTATGTGGTATAATATATCCGTTAAGGGCTGTGTGCCTTTTTATGGCTTTTTGTGACCGACGGATAAGTAGAAAAAACTACATGGGAGCTTAAAGTAATATAGCCGACCGTCTGGGCAGTCCTTTACCTTTGGGTAGGACTGCCCATATTTATTTTTTGGAGGAAATCAAATG
>SVQL01000089.1 GCA_015065365.1 Oscillospiraceae bacterium
CCTGCGCTTTCTGACGACAGACCAAAATGCTCTGCCATATATGCCCTGAGAGTCTCCTCCTTAACAGGCTTTGTGCGGAAAAGAGCACAGCGGGAAAGGATGGTTGGCAAAAAGCCCTCCGTGTTTCTTGCCGATGCCGAATAATAAAATCCGCCTATATTAGGATCGTAAAGATTAGCGAGCCAGATATACAGTTCCTCGGTATAAATGTTGTATAAATTACGCAATGCTGAAATGCCCTCAGCGGTCACTCTTTCAAAATTTGAAGAGTCGTTTAAAATCTCCTCAAACTCCTTATCTCGCTGTTCGTTTCTGCGCGCCGCTACGAAATCAATAGTGTTAAATCTTTCGTGCGTAATGACACCGGATGCGGAATATTCCTTATCGGTAATATTATCTTGAATCCAATTTAAAGCAGCCATTCTGGCAATGGAATCGCTGTAAGCTATTGCCATAGAGCCATTTTCTGCGTAAACCAAATATGCGCTGTCACCGTTTGATTCAAGCGAAAATAAATCCACTATCTTGTCAAATTTTTCATACGCAGTCATAGATATAGGGCGATTGAATTTTCCCACAACGATCTCGTGATCATTGGGAGTAGCACTCATATTTTCTGCTGTGATTATCTCAGGTGCTTTTCCTACAAGAAGATAAAGATGATAGCGGAAATCGCCGATATCAGTCGTTTCATCCTCACAGACAATATAATAATTATGTTCGGATGACCAAATAAGATCTTCGCTCTTTGGAGTCTCGACTTCGTTTTCGGATTGTGAATTTTTAGGTATGAACAAACGGCACGAGCTAAATGCTGCAATCGAAATAAGCAGAGCCAAAACAAGAGTAAAAATCAAAAATAAAGTAGATTTTCTCATAGTACCTCCTTATGTTGTAGATTATCATTTTTTTGTGTGGGAAGTCTCATTATATCAAATACTAAGTCTGCATCCTGTTGAGTGAAAACAGGGACTATAGGAATGCCAAAGGCTTTGAACATTTCACGAAGCGGTCCGTTGACCGAGCAACCGTTTCCGTTAATATCGCTTTCCCAAACGTTATCCAGTGAAACTCGCACACCCTGTGCATAAGCACAGCATTCGCCCGAAGATGCCGAGAAATATGCGAAGTTACCTTCGTTTGTTTGAGTCGATTTCATTTTTTTCGTGGTTGCGCGTATCATTTCAGGAGCACATTCGCGTAGTCTCGCACGCATCGCAGCCTTCTCCGATTCATTGAGATCACCGTGACTAAGTATAGCCGATACCGCTGCCCAGGGATTGTAAAACTCGCAGGCAAACTCTATCGGTTCGTTAGACGTTATAGCATGTACCGCGCTTTCAAATGCAGCCGTCGCGTGCTTGATTTTTGCGTTGAATACCGGATAGCTTATAGCTATCTTCATAAGTCCGTTGACCGAAGCGTAATTTATATCACGCTCCCATAGACCGTTGTCGGCGCGCTGAATAGAGTCAAGCCAATCGATAGTCGCGCATGCAAATTCATGGCCTGCATCTCGGATTTGTCCGCAAATAGAATTTATCAGATTTCCCATTGCATAGGATTTAGTACTGAAAGGGCGCTCGCTAATCCAATGTTTATATTTGTCTATATCCTGCAGGTAATCGGGCACCGCCGGCTTTGCTTTCCTTTCATACGAAAGGGGAAGGGGATATTTATATTTTCCTTTTAGGGCGATAAGCTGAGCTGCATTTCCCAAATCTCTGCCGCGTCTGCTTTCGGTTATATCCTTACCCCATTGCGGGTGATAGAAAAATCCGTCCTCGTCCTGTAGGTTGTATGCAAAATCATATATTTTTTCGCCAATGTCTCTCGGTATGCTTTGAATAGGTTCGCCTATTCCTTCAAGACCACATTGCGTTTTAATAAATTTCAGCGCCTGCGCCGTTGATTCCAAATCAGGCAGAAAACCTTCGTTGTCTCTGGAAGTTTCGGAAAAATAAAATCCGCCTATGTCAGAATCGTAAAGCCCCGCATACCATATAAGCATTCTCTCGTCGAAGAGGTTGTACATTTCACGAAGCTCGGCTATCGCTTCCTCGCCTATCACGTCGTGGAGTGCGGCGAAGCCTTCATTTCTTTTTTTCTCGCGAATATCGCGCAGCCGTGATATTCGCTCGGGGGTTGCTATAGAATCTATAATTTTCATTTGTTAAAATTGTGTCAGTTGCTGACATTACTGGAGTTTCTTGAAAAATCGCGGCCTTCGATTTTGGGCGAAAGCCGCGATTAAACGTTGGTTTAAGACTGTAAAACTAATATTATGACAATATTATACACCGGGGTATTGAGGCATAGTATCGGTTTCATAGAAGTAAACGTTATCAAAGTACTGCGTGTTAGTATTGCTATAACCGCCCGTGAAGCTGAGCTGGATATATTCAACAGCGGTGGAGTTGTTAGTACCGCTTGAAAGATCGGCTTGAGCAAACAAAGTAAAGGTAGTACCGCCGTTGGTGGAATAATAAATATAACGAACCGTGTTAATAGAGTCCCAAACTATTCTGAAGGTATACCAGGTATCTATATCGAAAGCATTGGTGTCTGCTGAAGTGTTGCCAAGAGCAAAGCTGTCTGTGTCAGTAGTATCGGGTCTGCAATAGAAATCAGCACCGGTTTTTGCGTCGCTTTCGTTATAAAGTGTTGCGCTAAAGAGCTTAGCATTAGTGTTAGTCGAATAGGTGACATCTACATATTGATCATATTCAAATACATATATACCGCCATTCTCTACCTTTTTGTCGAGAGCTATCTTCCAAGTGCTTGCAACAGAACTGCTGACTCTATTGGTTTGAACAGTCAGAACCTTGTTTGCATCACTTGTGGGATCTGTACCAATATAGAATTTAGGACCTGTATAGCTTGAATACTGGGACATATCGTAACTTCCGGGGTTGACGTTACCGCCGTCAAGTATATTACTTGTGCTCGCGGTAGCACCGCTATAAATATTCATTGCAATACTAAAGTTGCTGTCATAAGGAATCTGACCGTCCTCAAAGTCGTAGGATGAAGACTCAGCCTCACCGAACACTGGAACTACCTGAACGGGCTCAGTAATCGAAGCGGTCTCACCAACAGCAAGCGTCTCGGTGTAACCGTCTGCTCTAACGAGAGCCCAAGATGCGACCGTTTCGCTGCCGGTGTATGCAGGAGTAACGCTAAGAGTCTCGCCCGCAGGAGCAAACGAGAAGCGAGAGCCGTTAATAGTAACGCCCTCGGTTTCGGTATATGCATATACCGACTCAGTAACGAGAGGCTCGGGATTCTCGCTGTCGTAATTTTCGAGAACGACCTGTGCCTGCACGCCGTATGTAAGAAGGCTATTGTAGAGCTTCATTCTCTCAAAGTCCTTGCCGTCAACCTCGGTCATATCCTTGAAGCCCTCTCTGTAGAGCATAGTATAAAGATACTCAGCTACACTGTAATCGTGGGTATATTCGGGAGCGGTATCACCGGTATAAGCCACAGCATATGCAACGCGGGAAAGGTCCTTGGCAGGTACGCCGGTAGTAACGAATACGGGATATCTGGCAATCTCGTTGCCGCCTTCATCCTTTTGAATATAAAGGTTTTCTTCCTTCGTTGTGTCAAGGAGAGTTGCGGTTTTAATATTGGTGGGATCATCATTCCAATAATAATTTACCGTAACGGTATTTGCATCTGCAATTGGTACGTTAACTGCATAAGCAATAGCAACTCTGTCGCCGTAAACTATGTTTTGGGCTAAAATAGTCACTTCGCTCTCAGCCTCTGCTGCGGAAGCTGAGAATCCAACGGCAATGCCAAGAAGTGCCGCGGTTATCAGTGTAAGTACAACAATTTTTGTGAGTTTTTTTGCTTTCATTTTAATGTTATCCTTTCATAAATTAAAATTAAGTTTGTTGAAATAATAAAATTAAGCGTGCTAATTTTCGTCCCAACCACCTTCGCCGTCCATATTTTCACCCGACGTAGTAATGATATCGGTTTCATCAAAAGCAACTATTTCGACATCTGGACGAACGTAGTCTTTTTTTGCTTTTTTAATATTCATGACTGCTCCTTTCAACGCTTTTTTATTTACATTTATATTGTAGCACAGTTAAAATACCAAGCGTTAGGCTAAAATTTATGAATTTTTAGGCAAAAACGCAGTTTATTCATTTAATCTATTGACAAATAAATATTGATTTGCTTAAATGAATATGGTTTTGATTTGTATCAAAAAATGTATGGAGATAATGATGTGAGATGAAAGAAGATAATATATTTGTTGCTGTGATGATGGGAACTAACTCACAGGATGGGGTGGGTAAAAATATGACGGGAACACATTTTGATGTTGTGCCCGATCCTGCTAATCCTCAAAACAAAGTTCTGGAAATTAAAACTAAAAACACTAATTACAAAGCTGTTAGCTCTACGGTTATCGGAGCAGAGATTGAAAGCAAGAGCGCTACGACGTGCGAGTTGGAAACAAAAATTTTCTTCAGTGAAATGCCTTGGGTATTCAGTCCGTCTTATTTTGATTTGGTTTTTCATAGTGAGTCGGGTGCTAAACGATTATCAATTCAATTTGAGGCGCTGGAATACGGTGCTGACACTTCTAACAGAACGTTGGTTTTAAAGAAGGAAACGGGTGAACCGATAAATCAAATTTCTTTGGTTGCGGGGAAGTGGTACCGTATTAAATTCGAGTACTATCCCGCAAACGTTAACCTTGGAGAATCAAGGTTAAAGATATATGTTGGTGAAGATAATACACCTCCGACTCTTGTGGCGGACGTTGATTGTGTTGGGAAAAACGGCAGTATTTCCAAGGCAGTATTTCTTCATCACGCTTTTAAAATCAAGGGACAGATGTATCTTGACGATATTTCGTTTGCTATTACCGAAAAAAGATATACCGAAGATGGTGATTATCAAGAAATTCCAAAATCAATAAGACGAGTATATGATTTTGAAGACGGTATTCCTTCGAGCAAGAAATTTAATATACAAATGAAATTAAATAAGGATGAAAAAATCTTCTCCTTTGATCCGACAATAACCAGCACATCTGCCTCCTTGCTGAATTCGGGAGAATATTACAATATAATTCATATACTTGATGGAAAATGCGAGTTGAAATCTTCTGAAGAACGTTATGAGCTGTCCGGTGGACATATTGCCGTTATCACGCCCGGATGCTCACTTGCACTCACAACTGATAGTGAATATAAGCTTTTGTTAATTTCGGGGTCTTTTGAGGATCTGTTTTCTCTTGAGGGAATATCGGTTATTCAGGATAATATTTATGGAGAAGGTGGAAAGATTGCACAACTTATAAGCTATAACAGATTCAGTGATCCTAAATATCTAAGTGCTCTTTGCAACTCATACATCGTATTTATTCTTATGAATATGGACAAACCACCTCTCCAAAATACGACCGCCGTTGTATATAACATAATTGCAGAAATGGAGCATCGCTTTAGTGCACCTGACGTGACGGTTGGAAAAATTCTTGTGGAAAGCGGATACGCCGAAAACTATATACGTGCCAAATTCGGTGAGGTCACTGGAATGAGTCCGAACAAGTATTTCACCATGGTCAGAATGAAACACGCAAAGGCTCTGCTTTCACAGTATGGTGATACGATGAGTGTTGGACAAATCGCTGAAAAGTGCGGAATAATGGATTTAAACGCGTTCTCCAGAACATTCAGAAAGTACTACGGAATTTCTCCGACAAAATACAAGAATAAAAACAATAACAGTACAAAACACTTGCATTTGTAAATAAAAGTAGTCATATAGATAAAAAGGCTTCGTATGAAGCCTTTTTTATCTTTTAACATCAGGAGATTTGATTATTGGAATCTTTCCTTTCGGTATCGAAGCGGAGGCATCCGTAGGCCTTTTTGAATTTTCATACGTCACGCCGTTGATATAGTAAATGCATTCCCCTCTTGCCATATAGTAAATTTCGCAAAGATCGAGATAATGATGTTAATACATAGGCGTGGTGCTGCTTTTGACGTTGTTGTATCTGAATATTTTTGTGTCCATAATTTTCCCCCGAAGCTTATTGTTCAATTAGTTTAACATAAAATATCAAAAAAATTAAGATTTTTGGCAAAAAACGGCAGTAAAAATCAAAAAAATTAAGGTTAACCAACTTAATATAATATATAATGAATATGGAAATAATTTTTTTGTGAGGATGTTTCTTATGAATTTTGACAAAAAGCAGAGAACAGAAAGAGTAATTCAGTTTGGCGAGGGCGGATTTCTTCGCGGATTCGTAGATTGGATGCTCCAGAAGGTGAACGAAAAATCTGATTTTGACGGCAGCGTTGTAGTGGTTCAGCCCATCGAGCAGGGTATGTGCGATATGCT
>SVQL01000090.1 GCA_015065365.1 Oscillospiraceae bacterium
GGTTCGCTCCTTCCACATCGGCTGTATCGGCACGATTACGGACGGATTCTTCAAAAATTCTCCGAACGCGTACGCAAGCGACGTCTTTCCCGTTCCCGACATACCCTGCATTATGAGTATGTGCGTTACGCTAAGTCCCGCTATAAATCTTCTTATATCCTCTATGCTGTAATACAGTCCGAGTCGGCTTGCGGAGAAGTTTCGGAACTGCACGCATATCTCTTCAAGGCTTGCCTGCTCGTCATACCTCTGGGGCGGTCTGCCTGCCATTTCCTTATCCGTCTTATCCAGCATATAAAAGCGTGGATTTCCAGCCTTCTTCTTGTTCTCTACCTGCTTTATCTCAAGCGGCTGCTTTTGCTTACCAAGCGTTCCTCCGCCCTGATTTCCCATAGCGTTCTTTACGTGAACGTCTATCTTTTGAGAAAGCAGCTCAGTCTTACGCTTAGTGCGCTCATTCATAAGCGCGGCAAGCTTTCCTTCCTCTGATATCATTACCGCTATGACCGCGATAATAAGTCCGAGAACCAAAAGCACGTATATTCCAAGCGCATAGCGGTTGGTAAATATCTGCCATATAATTTCAAATATACCGCGCGCGGAAGCAGCCGCCGCCGTATAACTCACGTTTGACATTATCAAATTCATTTTTACGTCAATTCTCCCTCAATTTCCTTAGGGTAACTTTATGCCCTTGAGTCTTAAGATCTCACGGCACCTGTCGTCCTTGTCTGCTCCAAATACTGAATCCATAAATTCCGTAAGTGTTTCATCTCCGTCAAGCGTCTTTGCGTCGTCGAAGGTAAGCGCAGGAAGCAGCATAGAGCTTATAAGCGCATCCATAGCATCGTCGAGATCTGCTCCCGCTCCAATGCATACGGAAACGTATTTCTCCATCGCATTTACGGTCTTATTGCCTACCGCAAAGCCAACCTTGCTTGCCAGATATTCCTCAAGTCTGTCTATCTTGCGCCAATAGTTTTCAGAAAGATAATTTTCTTCTCTATCCCTTGCAACCGTATCAGCAAGAATTCTCTGCGTCATCGCGTACAAATGAAGCGTGGTTTTCTCCTCACCAAGACCGAGGGTAACTGCATTGATATTAACGAGCTTGTTGAGAGTAGCGTGAATCGAGCTAACGCAAGCGTTGCCCGTTTTTACGTTCACCTCGTCGGATACAAGCACGATAAACCACATATTGGCGGGAAGCTTGAAGCTTCTCGTCTTATCCTGTCCCATGGCAATTCGGTATTCTGACGTACCAAGTCCCGAGTAACTCATAATGTCACCCATAAATTCGCATACGTCATCGGTTTCCTTGCCGCAAACTATCGCCAATGCAGGCTTCTCGGGCTGCTCAATAGCAACGTTTACAGCGTTCACTATTCCTACGGAATTATCAGACGAGGAGAAGCTTATATGCTCGTCCTCAGGGCTGACGTTCACAAAAATCGAGTTAAATCCAAGACATTCGGACGTTGCTCTCAGGGTGAGTCTTGCTCCGAGCGAATCGGACGTCCTTATTACTATAACTCTTGAGGCACATATTGCCGCAAACAGACGTCTTATTTCGTCGTTGCTTACCATAATGCCGCGTGCTTCAACGTATCTGTAAAGCGCCTGTGTAATATTCTTTGTTCCCGCATTCAAGGTCTCCATAGGGGTATGAAGAGCGGTGGTATATTTGCGAAGCTCCTCGGGTACGTCGGTTTCCTCCATAACCTCAAGGGCTTCCTCTTTCTCTATCTGTTCTCTTTCAATTTCAACAAGCGCCTCGCCATCGGAGTCCTCATCAATAGCGGATTCTTCATCAGCGTCGTCAAAATGGAATTTTTCAGCATCTGTGGGATACTCTGCATCGGGCAAATACGTAGTATATTCCTTAACCGTAACAACTGCGGGGTTGATAACCTCATATGTATGCTTCTCTACTATCTTCGTAAGATTCACAATACCCCAGATAAGGAATGCCACACTGCAACAAAACAGAACAGCGAGCACTGCAAAATGACAGAATACCGCCATATCTCCCGAAACGCCGAGTTCCTCAAGAAATTCCTGCATAGGCGCATTGATAAAGAACAGGTAAAGAGGCATCAGCGCCCATAAAAGTCCGACAAGGCAGGTCGCCACAACAGACTTTCCAAGAGCCTTTCCCGAAAATACCTTTTCCGTACGGGTTACCATAGTAGGCTCGGTTTTCAGCGTCGTCGTTTTTTCGAGCGGCACCTTTGCCCCACTCGTGGGAATCTCAATTTCCTTAAAGAGCTTCATATGTCTTGCCGAGGCGCCTACGTATACCTGATATCTTCCGCCCTCTATCTCCCAAGAGCCGGTATCGGTATTGTAATATCTGAAAGCTCTGCTGTCAAAAGGAATTTCAACGTGAACGCTCTCACCCGGCTCAAGATAAATCTTTTTAAAGCCACGAAGCTGCTTTCTTGCCTTGGTTGCCAAGGAATCTATCTTTCCAACGTAAAGCTGAGCTATCTCCGCGCCTGCGACCTCTCCGATATTCTTCAGCGTAAAGCCTACACCGCGCTTGGTAACCTTGATGTCCTTGTATTCAAACTCCGTATAGCTGAGTCCGTATCCGAAGGGATATCTTTCCTGTATGTTTGCCGCCTGACACATACGGTAGCCGTAAAGTCCCGCATTTACGTTGGTGGGCACCTTGGAATCGCAAATTCCAACGGTAAGCTTAGCCGAAGGATTTACTGTACCGTTAAGTATTTTAAGAATTGCTTTTGCGCCTGCCTGTCCCGGATCTCCCGCAACGAGCACCGCATCGCAAAGAACGTCCCATGACATATCGGCAAGACCGTTTCCAAGACATACTCCCACAATCTTTGCGTTAGTACTCTTTCTTATCTGACGGATAAATTCCATCTGATAGCTTGGAATAGCCCCCGTAGTCTCTTCCTGTGCAAGGTCGCCTACGTATATAACCACTACGTCAGCACCTACCGCTACAGCTCTTGCATCTGCAAGAAGCGCAGACTGATGTGCAGCACTTACATCTCTTTGATAGCCCTTAGAGCAACCGATAACGTCAAGCCCCGATTTTGTAAACTGCTTTGCCGTGTTCTCAGGCTCAAGTGATACAAAGCCTCCCTCGCCGTTCACGTCGGAAAGATTGAGGAAGAGATATTCGCCAAAGAACGCGACCTTCTTTTCGGCATCAATGGGAAGAACACCGTTGTTTTTAAGCATCACGATAGACTCACAAGCCGCCTCGTAAGCAGTCGCCGCATGCTTGCGCTCCTCAAACATAATAGGATGGTTGAATGGATATGAGCCGTAAGAATCGGGAGCGGGAATATCCTTCATATGCTTGGCATCAGCCGCTCCGAGAAGCTTCTCAACAACCTCATCAAGCATCTTTTCGGGAAGCGCCTCTCCGCGAGCAACCGCAACCTCAAGCTGATTTGGAGTCGCAAGTCCGTCGTCAACGTCTTCTGCAAGCTTCTTGTGCCTTTGCACCATCTTGACTATCTTCTGCGCCTCTTGCATAGAGTTGGTGGATCGGAACATATCCGCCCCCTCTGCCATAGCTTTTACGATGCCAACCTTTCCATCGTCAAGCACGCTTATAACACCGTCGTATTTCCATTCGGTCTTAAGAATTCCGGACATAAGGTGCTTGCTCTCACAAACGTGAGAATCACCGAAATATCCTCCCGAAACGCGCACTGCAGAAGGCTTTCCGTCCTTTATAGCCATCTCGTAGGGCATAAGCGCTACCTCTCGCAAGGATTGCTCGTCTGCCGCAAACTCCGTGGTAACGGCACCGCTTGCATAGCTTACCGTCGCCATCGCCTTGTTGTATTCAATACCGCGGACGTACGCCGTTAACATACGCCCTGAGAGATACGGATCCTCTGAAAAGCGGTCGAAAATTGCCCCCGAAGGATCAGTAATTACCGTAGCCTCAGGAGTCGTAAGCGCATTTACGCCAAGCGAACGCGCTTCGTTTCCTATATCGTCGGCAATTCTTGCAGCAAGAGGCGTGTTCCAAGTCCGCGCAACGTTTATCGGTGCGGGAAAGCGCGTCGTGGGAGCGCCGTGATATTTAAGTCCCTGAGCAACTTTAACACCAAATCTGCCATCGGAAAAAGCAAGGGGGGAAATCTCATTCTCCCCTGCGGTTATTTTATTCCAGCCGCCTCCGGCACTTATCAAGGTTGCCTTTTGCTCCAAAGTCATTCGCTCAATGATATGTGAGTATTTAGTCATTTCAAAATCCTCTGCTATCTAAAGTTTTTCAGATATTTCTTACAAATTTAATATACGCGTGCGCACGCGTAATAATTATTACATATTATAGCACATGTATATTCAATTGTCAACCATTTTTTAACTCATACGTTAATATCACCTATCTCAAAAGATCTATCCAAAGTCATAGTTGTATTATTAAACTCTAAACCGCAGTGTCTTTTTGAAAAAATCATTGTATTTTCCGTTTGTTAGTAAACTTTATAATTCCGAAATTACTTATTTTATTTTGTTTTAATTATATTTTTCGTCACTAAATACCGCTTTGATTTATATTGCATCGTTATGTTTTTCATCATTAAATCAACTAATATTTTCAGTTCAAAATCAAATAAAGGGGCTGTCACATTTGCCGAAAAAGTCCGATAATAAATAAAAAAGCACCCATTTACATTGAAGTTTTGTAAATGAGACAGTAATATGTGGAAATTCTACGAATTTCTTCAATTTTTTAATGGACTTTTTCTACCGCCGTTTTCGAGGCTCGACGTACACTTAAACGGACACACACTTCAAAAGTAAAAGGCGGTGGGCAGAAAATCTGCCCACCGCCGTGTATTATTCGTTATCTTGATGTTCTTTTAATTGCTTATCCTTTTTCTGCACGATCACGAAGATCGTAATCGTTGCGACAGCCATCGCAATCATTTCTCCGATAGCTGCCCAAACAAACCAAGGTAGCCCGTTGGGAGACGGATTGCCGGGGAAGAAATAGCCAAGCAACACTATCGCAAACAAGAGCCCGTATGCAAGGGAGATTATGACAAGCAATATATTGCTTTTTGTATTGTAGCTCATATAACCTCCTTAAAAGGCTTGCCGTAAGGGGGCGGTGGGCAGGGAACCCTGCCCACCGCTTTATAATTTGTGCGTTGGCACTAAAAGTATCAGACAGCGTAGAAGTACAGATTATCCATACCCTCGCCATTCATCGTTACAACAATGTAAACTCCGCCAACTGCGGTAACGCCACTTGCGGCATTCATATCAGGCTCATCGTAGGTAACGTCAAGCTGAATTCCGTTTACGTCGTAGAATTCAATGCTTTCGATATTGCTTGTCGCACTATATCCATCGCCTCCGTCTTCATATCGGAAGTTTATTTGCTTCCCGAGAGCATTAGTATCATCGCCCGCATTATAGAAAAGCACGAACGTATCTCCACCGTTGTGAGTCTGGAGATTGTGTATTCTAACACCAGCGTCGCTATTGTCCGGCTCCATATCGGGAACTATAGCATTTGCCATAGTAGCCGCATCAAGCATCTTTGCGGTTTTCTTTACCCAGATGGTATCCGAAGAAGGATTAGAGCCAACGTAAACGTGGAAGTAATACGTGCCTTTTGGCAAAATATAAGTTCCAATGCTGCCAGCAAGCTTATTGCCGTTTACATCGTAAATACCGCTGATGTTAAAGAATTGGTCTGAGCCAAAGAACTCATACTCACCGCCTTCAAGCGCGATCTTGTAAATACCGCCCTCATAAGTGAAGTCGCAGTCAATGGTTGCGGATTTGCCAACATCCTCACCACCGGTAAAGGTCAGAGTTTCTGTCAAGTGAGAGTTACCGCACAGGCAGGAACCGTCGTAATTGATGTTCGCTACAAGGCAATCACCCTTAGCTACCCAAATGGAATCGGAATAAGGATCACTAGCGCATCCGATGTGAATATAGTACGTACCTGCGGGAACGGTGAAGCTGAAGATATCGCCGACATCGCCAACGATCTCGCCGTTTTCGTTATACACGTCACCGTAGAAGAAGTTGTCGGAGCCACACACAGAGTATCGACCGCCGTCAAGCTCGATCTTATAGATACCGCCTTCGTAACCGGAGGGGCAAGAGATAACGCTGGATTTTTGTCCCGGCTCGTCGTTCGTAAAGGTCAGTGTTTCTGTAAGGTGAGAGGTACCGCAAGCGCAAGAGCCGTCAAACTGAACGTCGTGAGCGGCAACGATGGTCAGCGTACCGTAGATCATATTACCGTTTCCGTCGTCGTAAGCGACAAGCTCATAATTGTCCTTATCCGCGCCTGTCATCGAAGCAATTACCTCATAGTTTTCACCAAGCAATGCGCCAAGGCTCTGCTGGAGGGTGAATACCGT
>SVQL01000091.1 GCA_015065365.1 Oscillospiraceae bacterium
ATATGGGCATCGGCGGCTCCAATACCTCCGGTTTTTCCTCAGATCGTGAGCGGATTCGGGATTACCCTCTGGAATATCTGAAAAACAACGAATTTATATGGGTCCAGGGCGTTTCTGTTCGGGCGCTGGTGGATGATGTGCTGTATTTCTGCCGCCAGGGCGCTGACGGAAACAGCAAGGTTTTCACCCTGAATTATAGAGAACGGGATACCATTTTTCATGGTGAGGGTGTCGCCTATGATACGATCGCTGCAACAGAAGTTGTATTGCTGCTTAAGTAAGAGAAAGTGAGGAATAACAATATGGCTTGGAGAAGTTACTATGTTAACTGTGAAAAAATATATGGCATAGACGAAGAAGAAAAAGACGTTTGCCTTATGTACGACTCAAATATCCCACCCCACGGCGGCATCCGAGAGGAATGGACAACCAGGGGAATGAAGAACGGTACGTCCAAGATTTTATTTGTGGAGTATCGCAAGGAGGACGACGATCCCGACGGTGTATGGGAAGCCTACGGCATGAAGGCAGAATCGGTATATACCTTTACGGTAAATGCGAACGAGGCAGATCCCGAGAAGCTGTTTGTCTACACCCTTTATAAGGATGGCAAGCTTGGTGTCGGATTTGATATCGATACCGATACCGCTCGTGCTATTTTAGTATTTCCCATCCCTCGGAATATAACTGCAGAGCAATTGCTTGCCGTTGCGAAAAAAGCAGAGGATGCTCCGCGAGACTTGGAAGCAGTTGAGCAGTTCGTCGTTGAAAATCTGTTGTGTGGTGCGAAAGACGTGACGTGCCTTGCATTCTTCAACTTGTAATAATACAGAAACTAAAGGCAACTAACCAAAAAAGGGAGTGATGCTTATGGCAAAAAAGCTTTATTTACATATTAAATGGGATGAAACAAGAGAAAAAAACTGTTCAAGAGCAGGCGATGACGGCATTTATGACGTGGAGATAAACGAGGGTGATGAGTTTAAGCTCATCTGCCACCTGAAAAAAGCAACCGTTACGAAGCTCACCGATGATGAGGTAACTCTTGATATTCCCGATAAGGGCGAGTATATACTTAGGTTGAACGAGACCGCAACGATCCGTTACAGCGACGGACATCAGTCTTGCGGTGACTGGGTCGACGAGAGATTGACCTACGAGATCAAGCTGTCGGATATGAGCCTTGACGAGTACGAGGCATCCTTGCCCGAGCTCGATATTAAAGACGGAGTGCTTATAAATGCTCGTCCTAAAGGAGAGGTAGCGGTTGTACCCGAAGGGGTTGTTGAAATTGGACACAAGGCCTTCTGTGAGACAAAGATCAAAGAGGTGGTTTTGCCGTCAACTCTTAAAAAAATCAGCTGGTTCGCCTTTTCGGAGTGCCGTTATTTGAAACGTGTAACGCTACCCGACGGACTAGAGAGCCTTGGATTCTATTCCTTTGCGGACACGGGACTCGAGGATATCAATTTCCCGAGCAGTCTTATGAAGATTGACAAATGCACTTTCCAAAACACCCCTTTCTTTGAAAAAATCGAGAACAAGAAGTTTGTGATTTTTGCGGATCGTTTTCTCTATCTTTACAACGGTTATGATGACACGGTGGAGGTTCCCGATGGAGTTGAGGTAATCTGCTCCGGTGCTTTTACCTCAAGAAAGCCCGACGACGATTATTGCTTCCGCACACCGAAAAGAATCATACTCCCGGGTAGCGTAAAGCGGATCGACGAGTACGCATTCAAATATATGTACGGTCTTCAGGAAATCAATTTGAGCGGGGACATTGATATTGCTCCAACAGCATTTGATCAGTCGGGATACAAAACGAATTATGAGGCTTTTCTTGCCGACAAGGGTGAGAAAAAATGAAGGATTTAGTTATACAATGTAAAGAATACATTGCAAAAGGCGGCGAATCCATCATAAAAAGAGCGTTCGGAATAATGCCTCGTATGGCAGAAATCAATATGAGTGAAGTGGAGCTATATATGACCCAAAACAAGGACGCTTCATTCAACGAGCTGCTTTTTATGATGATAGACCGAACGGGACAGAAGGACAGCGACGTGTATAAGAGGGCACGAATAGACCGCAGGCTCTTTTCAAAAATCCGTTCAAGTAAAAAATACGTTCCGTCAAAGAAAACTGTCATTGCCTTGTGCCTTGCTCTTGAGCTTTCGAGAGATGATGCAAATATACTCCTTGCCTCGGCAGGATACAGCCTGTCAAGGTCGGATGATTACGATCTTGCTATTGCCTTTTGCATATCAAGAGGAATATTTGATTTTAACGATATTAACGAGCTATTATATGAATTAGGATTTGAGGTTTTTTAAATAATGCCGACGCATTAAAAAACAGGACAGATCGTAAATGTCGCCATAAAAGCGACCAAGTAAAAGCCAAGGTGTGAGATAATATAGGCGTAAAGGAGACTACAATTATGAATAGTATAAGACTCAAAACAAAATACGCAGAAAACGAATTGCCAATAGGCGCATCAAAGCTTTTCGGCAACCCCGACGTCCCTAGGGGCTTCGAGTGGCCGTACATTGAGGTGGATGGTGAGGAGTATGACCTTTCCTTCATCGGGCAGATAAATCTTTCCGAGGTTGCAAAGTACGATAAAGACGGACTGCTTCCGGGGAAAGGTATGCTGTATTTCTTCTACGACCTTGATGAAATGCCTTTTAGCCCCGATAATCTTAACGCTTGCAGAGTTATCTATCACGAGAGTGATGAAAACCTTGAGCCTATGCGCTTTGTTGACGAGGATGGAGAGGATCTTTCCTTCAGAGAAATGCAGGTGGAATTCGAGTGTGTAGAAGCAGGATTTTTGGACGATGAAGGAGAAACCCACCTGCTTCTCGGTGAACCCTCTATGGATAATGGGTTCTTTTATGAGTGCATTGACGGCTGGCAGATGCTCTTCCAGCTTGACTCGCTTGAAACCGACGATATTTGCATCAATTTCACCGACGAGGGCTTCCTGTGCTTCTATATTGACAAGGAAAAGCTGTTGGCAAAGGACTTCTCCGACGTAAGAATTATGCAGATATACTCTTAATGGAGGTTTATTATGGCTGAAAAATTAAAATGCCCATACTGCTGTTGTGAAAATCTAACCCGTATGGACGGCAGCGGTACTGTAAAGAAATACGGCAATGACGTTATGATCGATATCGCTCCCGATATCGTTTACTGTAACGATTGCAAAAAGGATTTCAGAGCACCGTTCTTTGACGATCTGACGCTTGATGAGGCGATTTTAGATCAAGAGTGAGGTGATTACGATGAAATTAAAAATCATTGATTATTTCTGGGCAGTCGGGCACAGGACGAAAAGAAAGGGCTCTCACAAGATTCCCCTTGCCGAAGGGGAGTTGCGTGAAATTAACTATGTGCAGTTCAGAATTGATAAGGTGGAAAAGGATAAGGCGCAGATTTCGGTTATCCGTCGTGACGGAACGGTCATAAAGGAAATTAACGTAGAAAAAGGTAAATCTGCCTACTATCGCCCCATGTCTATGGACGCTGGTCATGAATACGTACTGAAACTCACAAAATTTTTCTAAACGTAAAAGGAGAAAAATCATGGATAAGAAGGAATTTAAGAATTTACTTGCAAAAGCTGAAGGCGGCGATGCAGAAGCAATGTATCTTGTAGGACTTGAGTATGAAGCAGGTGAGGTCGTTACAGCCGATGACGAAAAGGCTATCGAATGGATGAATGAGGCTGCCGATCTCGGAAACAAGGATGCTCACAAATGGCTTGAGGAATATTATTTCGATGACGATGCCGGCGTTCAGGCGCACTCCTGATAGGTGACTGACTATGACAGAAAAAAAGTATCGTTGCTCCAAATGCGGTGCCTTTGAAGTGGTATTCGTGGATCGAAGCGCCGATCCCTTCAATACCAAGCCCCCAAGATTCGTTTGTCAGAAATGCGGTTGCGAATACGAGCTTGATTCGGGCATCAGCGTAATGAATCGCAATACGATAAATACTTTCCCATGCCCCGAGCGTGACCTTGACATTGACGATCCGTTTACAGCATGGATGAAAGAAAGGATCAAGTCAATGAGAGAACCCGATTAAGCATAGGAGGAAGAAGAAATGTCAAGAGAATTTGATTATGCAATGGAGCTGAAAAAGAACGGCAACGTCGAAGAAGCAAAGGCTTATTTTGAAAAAGCTGCGCAGGGTGGCGAGCCCGAGGCATATATGGAGCTTGCAAGGCTTGCAGTCCCCGAGGCGGGTGAGCATTATTACAACTATTCAAAGCTTGACGTAACCCTGCTGCCTCAGGGCTATCACAAAACCGAATTTGAATATTATCTCAAGGCAAGTGAGCTCGGGCACACAAGAGCCATGGTTTACGTCGGAATTGCCTATAAGCAAGGATATCCGGTAAACCGTGACTACGATATGGCATTTAATTATTTTGCAAAGGCGACTGAATTAGGTGACGATTATCTCGCTCCCTACTACCTTGCCGAATGCTACGAAAATGCACTTGGCACCGAGATGGACGAAAACGCAGCGGTGCTTTACTACACAATGTGTGCCGAGCACGGTAACATCCCTGCAATGCTTGCTCTTGCAAGAATTTATAAAGAGGGTCTTGGTAGTATTGAAAAGGATGAACAAAAATCTACAAGATACTTCTTTATGAGTGGTATTGGAAGAAATTGATATCAACTATCATTATAAAAACATAATTATTACAAGTTTTTGAAATCTATAGAGGAGAATGTGTGATGAAAGAGGAAATCAAAAATCAAATCCTCGGTTTGTCGATATATAACGTGCGTACCGAAAAAGAGGACATCGTATGGATTGCAAACGAGCTTTGCAAAAAGTACGGTTGGAGCACCGATGATATGATATATACACGCACCGGTTTCGATCCGGTCGAGCACTGTCCGTACAGCAAGGTCGTTCGTGATGAACGCAAGGCGTGGAATTACACTGTTGATGCGGCGCTTGGGGAAAAGGACGTTTATGCCATCGCAACCTTGCTGTTTTTCAAGAAATACGGCACGATTGACGAGACTGCTTTCTATGTAACCAATGAGTCGCTTTTGAGGGATATAGTAGAAATACTTGAAAGCATCGAGGAAAAGGACGCATTTGTTTATTTCCTTATCGGCAAAGCGAATTTCACAGCGCGCGGAGTAGAATATGACTTTGATAAAGCGCACGAGTGCTTCCATTTGGCGGCTGAGGGCGGAATTGAGATTGCAAAACTGTTTGCCCTTGAGATCGAAGACGATTTTGAGGGAATCTTCAAGGAAGCGAGCAAGCTTATCGAGAAGTATCCCGATAGTCACATTATTAAGTTCTACCTCGCATTCTGCTATTATTACGGTTACGGAACCGAGAAGAATTATGAAAGGGTAGCAGAGCTTGTCAAATATACCAAGACAATAGAAAACTATAACCACGATCCCATAGATTACTATTTTCTTTCAAGCAGATATTTGCTTGGACTTTGCTACTTCCACGGCTATGGTGTGGAGAAAAATCTCAGCCGAGCAGAGCTGCTGTTCAGATTTTCTGCCAGCGCAGGCACTCCCGAAGCGTATTACTGCCAGGCAATAACCGAACTTTTATCGGATGACAGTAAACATACGGGGTATATATACGATCTTTTGAAGAAAAGCGCGTACGGTTATTATCTCCCGGCAATCAGAAAGTTTATGCTTTGTCTCCGAAAGGGCTACGGCACCACACCCGACAAGGAGCAGTACGTTGCATTCTCGGACTATTATGATCACTACAAAGAAACTCAAAAAACCACCTCTGATCTTGGAGTTGAAGCGGATCATTGCAATCTTATCGATCACAAAAACAATATCATCGAGGACGATGAAATAGACTAAATTTAGGAGGAAACGCTATGGAAAACAAAAGAAATTACAAATACGATCCTGTTGAGGATACTCCCGAATATCTTGCAATAAAGGACGAGCTTGAGGCAAAAATTATTGAAAGAATGGGCGGCGAAATGACAAGAGGCAACGCACATCTGTACACCCCTCTCAAAAAGGAAATTTTGAAGAAGGATTATGGCATTGATTGGAAGTCGCCCCAGGAGTTGAATCCGAGGATAAAATTTAACTGATATGAAATTAACGTATAAGTATACCGTGCACGGTTTTTCCGGTGGTATGATGCTCTCTAACACCATAGACGGCGAATGGGATTTTAATTCGTTTGAGGTCGGTTCACAGCTCGAGAGCGTAAACACCGAAGTGAAAATAACCGTGCTTGAAAAGAATAGCGACAGCGTAACGATAAAGGTTGCGTATCGTAAAAATGAAAAAACGATGACCGTTTCCACCGTGAGCGAGGAATGGTTTAAGGATGATGCCAAC
>SVQL01000005.1 GCA_015065365.1 Oscillospiraceae bacterium
CAAAAAGGTCTTTATCCGCTCGGGTATTCGCTTCGATTATCTGTTGCACGACAAGGACGACTCCTTTTTCCGCAAGCTTGTTAAGGATAACGTAAGCGGGCAGCTCAAGGTAGCGCCCGAGCATTGCTCGTCTGCAGTTCTTTCCTGCATGGGCAAGCCCGAATTCGGTGTTTACGAGCGCTTCCGCGAAAAATATTTCCGACTTACAAAGGAAATCGGCAAAGAGCAGTATCTTGTACCGTATCTTATGTCAAGCCACCCCGGATCGACGCTCAAGGATGCTCTTGAGCTTGCGCTCTGTTTAAAGCGCGACAAGTACGCCCCCGAGCAGGTTCAGGACTATTACCCCACTCCGGGGACAGCTTCCACGGTTATGTTCAAGACGGGTATAAACCCACTTACCATGAAACGCGTGTACGTAGCAACCGATTACCATGAAAAGCTGCTTCAGCGCGCTCTTTTGCAGTATAACCGTCCCGAAAACGCGCCACTTGTGCGCGAAGCACTGATAAAGCTCGGCAGAGAGGATCTTATAGGCTTTGATGAAAAGTGTCTTGTGAAACCCGAAAACAAGAATTACCATTCAAAAAAAGTAAATCAAAAGATTGTAAAAAACAACACAGATAAATCTCACAATAAAACACCGACAAAGAAATTTTCTCAAAGTAAAAACAATTCAAAACACAAGCGTTCTTACCAAAAATAACAAAAAAGTCGAAATGCTGAATTGCATTTCGACTTTTTTGTTTGTTTAAAATTTTCAACACAGTTAAATACCAAAAAGCTTTAGTGCCTCGCGCGCGGCATTCTGCTCTGCCTCGCGCTTGGATTTTCCAACTCCGCGCCCAATAAGATTTGAGTTGAGTCTAACCTCAACCTCAAATTCCTTTGAGTGGTCGGGGCCGCTTTCTCCCACCACGGTATAGGTAGGAGTCATTCCGTCGCTTACCTGCGTAAGCTGCTGAAGCTCGGTTTTAGCGTCGGAGTGAAGCATACTTTCGCCATTGTCTATCTGATTTTTGATTATAGGAAGCAAAAACTCCTTTACTCTGTCAATACCGTTATCGCCCGCGTCGAGAAATATAGCGGCAAGAAGTGCTTCAAAAGCATCCTCAAGAATGGACTGACGGTTTCGGTTTTTTTCCTCACCGTGGCCGAGATACAAATATTCTCCAAGTCCTATTTTCCTCGCGTAAGATGCAAGCGCCTGCGATTGAACGAGCGCAGCTCTTATATGAGTCAGATCTCCCTCGGGAAGGCTCGCGTATTTGGTAAACAAATATTCGCTCGTAACCAATGACAGAACGGAATCTCCGAGAAACTCAAGTCGCTCGTTACAAACAGCATCTATTTTTCTTGCCCGAAGCTCGTGCGCGTATGACGAGTGAGTCAACGCCTCGCGAAGCAGCTCTTTGTTCTTAAAGGTATAGCCTATTGCATTTTCAAGAGCACCAATATCCGTTCTTTGCATTTGTTTCTCCTTTAAAGTATTTTATCCGCCATCTCCTCTATAATCTCAAGAGAACGCTCGGCATATTTTTCATATTTTGCGATTTTACCGCCCTTTACTCTCATAGGTAACGACTCAATTATTCCGAAGTTTGCATTCATGGGGACGAAATCTCCGCTTCCTCCTTCGGACACATAGTGCGCCATCGCGCCTATCATTGTAGTTTTGGGAAATACAGTCTTCTCCTCGCCAAGCGCGAGTGACGCCGCATTAAGTCCCGCAACAAATCCCGAGCCCGTAGATTCGATATATCCCTCAACACCCGTCATCTGTCCGGCAAAGAAAATGTTTTCTCTATCCTTCATAGCATAGGTAGCATCAAGCTTACCGGGTGAATTTATATACGTATTTCGATGCATAACTCCGTAGCGTAAAAATTCTGCGTTTTCAAGTCCGGGTATCATTCTGAACACCCTTCTCTGTTCGGGGAAGGTCAGATGCGTCTGAAATCCGACGAGATTATACATGCTTCCCTCGTCGTTTTCACGGCGAAGCTGAACTACCGCATGCGACTTACTTCCCGTACGCTTGTCCACCAAACCGACCGGCTTTAGCGGCCCAAAAAGAAGCGTATCGCGTCCGCGCCTTGCCATGACCTCAACGGGCATACAGCCCTCGAAAACCTTAAGCTTTTTCTGCTCCTCTTTGTCAAAATCCTTAAGAGTCGCCTCATCAGCGGTAACAAGCGCCTCCCAAAAAGCACTATACTGCTCCTCCGTCATAGGGCAGTTAATGTAATCCGCGTCACCCTTGTCGTAACGCGAGGCAAAAAAAGCCACGTCCATATTTATAGATTGCGCATCAACTATTGGTGCCGCCGCATCAAAGAAATGAAGCCCATCGCCTACAAGCTCGTGACTTATATATTCCGCAAAGACGTCGGACGTAAGCGGTCCTGTTGCGATAACGGTAATTTCTCCGTCAGGCACTTCCGTGACCTCGCCCGCAATTACAGTTATATTTTCATTTTCTCTTATCTTTTGTGTGATATACGCGGAAAATTTATCTCTGTCTACGGCGAGTGCCGAGCCTGCGGGAACTCTCGTGGCGTCAGCTGCCTCCATAATAAGAGAGCCCATACGACGAAGCTCCTCTTTAAGGAGTCCAACCGCATTAGTCGTGCTGTCCGAGCGCAGAGAGTTAGAACAAACAAGCTCTGCAAAATCCCTTGAATGATGCGCGGGGGTATATTTTTCGGGCTTCATCTCAAAAAGCCTTACGTTTATACCCCGTCTTGCTATCTGCCAAGCTGCCTCGCAGCCTGCAAGTCCCGCGCCAAAAACGTTAACCGTTTTTTTCATTATTCGTTATCTCCGTTTGAAGATGTCTCGTAAGGCTTTTTAAACGAGCATCCGTTTTTCTTACAAACGAGTATAGGCTGTCCCTTTTTGCGGAAAAGCATTTCTCCGCACTGAGGACATTTTTCATTGGTAGGAAGATCCCACGATGAAAAATCACATTCGGGATATTTCTCACAGCTGTAAAATACGGTCTTGTTGCGTCCCGTTTTCATTACTATTTTAGAGCCGCACTTAGGACATGGAACACCGATATCACGTGTTTTCTGCTTGGTGAAATCACATTCGGGATAACGTACGCAAGCAAAGAACGAGCCGTAGCGTCCCGTTCTCTGAACCATATCAGACCCACATTTTTCACACTTGAAGTCAGCTATAACAACCTTTTTTTCCTCGGTTGCACTTCCCTCGTTATCCGTATCCACGGTCTTTGAAAGAGGCTTTGTATTGCGGCAGGTCGGATAATTCGGACATGCGGCAAACTTGCCGTATCTTCCGTTCTTTATAACCATTCGACTTCCGCACTTGTCGCAAATCATATCTGTTTCCTCAACCGGTACCTCAAGCTCCTCGGACGACATCTTTTCGTTTGCTACCTCAAGCTCCTTTTCAAATCCACCCCAGAACTCTGAAAGGACACTGTTCATTTCGACACCACCGTTCTCGATGCTGTCAAGTCTGTCCTCCATATGTGCGGTGAACTCATAGTCAACTATATCGGGGAAGCTTTCCTTCATAAGCTTGTTAGTTAGCTCTCCCGTAGGCGTGGGAACAAGTGACTTGCCCTCTCGCTTTACATAGTTACGAGTAATTATCGTAGTTATAATTGTTGCAAAAGTACTCGGACGTCCTATACCCTTTTCCTCAAGGAACTTGATGAGAGACGCGTCGTTGTATCTTGCGGGCGGCTCGGTAAAATGCTTTGCGGGATCGGTAGAAACAAGAGCTATCTTTTGTCCTTCCTTGATATCGGGCAGGCGGATATTCTTCTCTTCTCTTACCTCGTCAGCAGTGCGAACGGTATCCTCCTCGCTCTCCTCGTAAACCGCCATATAGCCTTGGAAATCAACGGTATATCCGCTTGTTCTGAAAATATATCCCGCCGACTCAAAGTCAGCCGTAACGGTTGAAAGCACCGCGCTCTCCATCTGGCTCGCGATAAATCTTTCCCATATAAGCTTATACAGCTTAAACTGGTCACTTGTTACGTACTTCCTTATTTTTGCAGGCTCAAGGTCAATTCGAGAGGGTCTGATTGCCTCGTGCGCGTCCTGTGCTCCTGCCTTTTGCTTATAGCTTCTTGCGACAGAAGGATAGTACTTATCTCCGAATTTTTCGCCAATATAGCTTCTTGCCTCCTCCTGCGCCTGGACAGAAACTCTCTGTGAGTCTGTACGCATGTAGGTTATAAGACCTTGAATTCCTCCGTTTTCCGAACCGACGTTAACGCCTTCGTAAAGCTCCTGCGCAATACGCATAATCTTCTGTGACTGGAATCCAAGCTTCTTTGCCGCCTCCTGCTGCATAGTAGACGTAGTAAACGGGGGAGCGGGAAGCTTCTTTTTCTTGGACTTTCGAACTGAGCTTACACTGAAATCAGACGTGCTTACGGCGTTTACCACCTTCATAGCGTCCGCCTCGCAGCTAAGCTTCATCTTTCCTCTTGCATTTCCGTAAAAACGAACGGTAAATTCCTGATTATTATTAGCGCAAAGAGTAGCGTCAACCGTCCAATACTCGACCGGCTTGAATTCTCTGATCTCCTCCTCACGCTCAACGATTATTCTGGTAGCCACCGACTGAACGCGACCTGCCGACAGCCCGCTTCTTACGTGCTTCCAGAGAAACGGAGATAGCTTGTAACCAACTATTCTGTCAAGAATTCTTCTTGCCTGCTGGGAGTTTACAAGATCCATATCAATGGCTCTCGGCTCCTTGATAGCCGCCTTTACAGCCGTCTTGGTTATCTCGTTAAAGGTTACGCGAAGCGTATTCTCGGGCTCTATTCCGAGAGCAGTAGCCAAATGCCATGAAATAGCCTCTCCCTCTCGGTCAGGGTCGGTTGCTAAGAATACTTTATTTGCGTTTTTCGCTTCCTTCTTTATGTCCTTGATAAGGTCTCCCTTACCTCTTATGTTTATATAATGAGCCTCAAAGCCGTTCTCAATATCAACTCCCAACTTACTCTTGGGAAGATCTCTCACGTGTCCCTTGGATGCAACTACCTTGTAGTTAGATCCAAGATATCCTTTTATCGTAGCGGCCTTGGAGGGTGACTCCACTATAACAAGATTTGCCATATATTTTTCCTTTCAATGTTCTTTATATTCTAAGTACTCAAGACTGCTTTTTATATGCTCCTCCGGGTTGGGAGATAATGAGTCCCGATATTTCAAGTAGCGTAAGCGACGTTATCACATCTCTGACATCTGCTCCGCGCGACACTATATCATCCGCCACAAAGATGGCGTCGTCCGGGATAAGAGCATATATCTCTTTTGTTTTAACGTCGAGTGTTTTAAGAATGTCATTATGAAAATTCGAATTTTGAGTAGTTTTTGCTTCATAAGCCACTGACTCCCGTATAGGTTCATCCGTCGCGGTAGCTTCTACCGATTTCTGCTGCTCTGTCTTTTCGATGACCTCATCATATCCTCCACGATAAGAAGCTTCCGAAGCGCCATATTCCTTAAGCACTTTTGCATCGAAATCGGAATGCTTGGTTGCCCACGCAAGCCTTTTGAAATTAAAGGTGTCGTGATAAAGAAAATCATAATGCGATATTAGATCGTTTGCGGACAGTACAACGTTTGCTCCGCTCCTTATAAGCTCATTAGGCCCCGTCGCTCTCGCCTCGCCAATCTGTCCGGGCAATGCAAAAAGCTCTCTGCCCTGTGCAACAGCTCTTGATGCGGTTATAAGAGCTCCGCTTCTTTTCGCCGCCTCAACAACGAGCACTCCATTAGACATACCGCTGATTATTCGGTTTCTTATTGGGAAATTGTTCTGCAAAGGACGCTCAAAGGGCGGGAATTCGCTTATTACCGCGCCATGCTTTGCAATCTTACGCATAAGCCTTGCGTGCTCCTTCGGATAGACAACAGAAAGTCCGCTGCCGAGAACAGCGACGGTTTCTCCGCCTGCCTTGAGGGCAGCTGCAGCGCAAACGCCATCAATACCAAGCGCCATTCCACTCACCACGCACACTCTCGCCGCAGATAGCTCATATGCTATTTTATACGCAGAACACTTTCCGTATTCGCTCATTTTTCTCGTACCGACCATTCCGATACAAAGTCTTTGATCAACGTTTGGAAGCTTTCCTAAGCAATAAAGCATAACAGGCGGATTTTCAATAGTACGCAAACGCGAGGGATACCTCTCGTCCGTATATCCTATTACCTCTATTCCCTGCCTTTGACAGTACTTAAGATACTTATAGGGAATTTCAAGCGATTTATCAGCAAGACGAGCCTTCGTAATATCCTTAATTCCCTCTATCTGCTCCAGCTCCTCCTCCGACATTCTGTAAACGTCGTAAGGATCGTCAAACGTCGTAACAAAGCTTGGAAATTCCTTCGACGCAATACCGAATTTTTCCGCAAGCCATATCCAATAAAGCGCATTCTCGTCTTTTCTCATACGTTTCCCCTTACTGTTTCCCAAATGCATATAGAAGCGGCAGCTGCCGCATTGAGCGACTCTGCATCCTCACGCATGGGAATGATGACCGAGCCACTGCATGCACGTATCACACTGTCCGTAAGCCCGTGTCCCTCATTTCCGATAACAAAGCAGTCTCCTGCTGCAAGTCTTATTTCACCGATGTTTTGGGAGCCCTCGCCAAGCGTAGTTGCATACACCCTGCGGCCGTCGCCCACAAGCTCCGAAATAAATCTTGGAAGCATTTTAAAGGCTACGCTCTGCGTATGCATTTTAAACACCGCGCCCATAGCGGCACGAATAGTCTTAGGATTGTAAATATCGGCGCAATCGTCCGTAATTATAAGTCTGTCAATGCCGAGCGCATAACAGCTTCTTATAACCGTTCCGAGATTTCCGGGGTCTCGCAAGGACTCTGCAATAAGTATTTTTTCAACCTTACTCGGAGTATTTTCTCCGCTTTCGTGTAGCAAATCGAGAGCATGCGCAACGGTAATTACTCCCTCGGGCGCTCTCTCCTCGCTAATCTTTTCAAAAACAGAGTTGCTGACCTCTACGACGGCATCGTGAGATATTCTTCCCTCTGATACAGCCTTGTCAAGCATACGGCGAAGCGTATCGTTCATTGGACTTTGACAAACGACGTATTTAATTTTCACATCAGATGAAATAGCTTCACCGAGAAGCTTAATTCCGTCAAAGCGAAAGAGTCCGCTTTCGCGGCGATTTTTCTTTTCGGCAAGTCCGCATACGAACTTTACAAGCGGATTTTGCCTTGAGCTTATTACCTCTTTATTCATATGCGCGTCTCCTTTTTTACACAAATAAAACCCCGTGAAAACGGGGTTTTATAGCTCTGATTAAAGAGCTGCTTTTGACTTTTCAGCGAGAGCTGCGAAAGCTTCCTTATCGGAAACTGCAATCTCTGCGAGCATCTTACGGTTAAGATCGATGCCTGCGAGCTTAAGACCATGCATAAAGGTGGAGTAATTCATACCGTTTACCTTTGCCTGTGCGGAAATACGAGCGATCCACAGTCTGCGGAAATCTCTCTTCTTCATCTTTCTGCCGGCAAATGCATAGTTTCCGCTCTTGAGAACGGCTTGCTTTGCCATCTTGAAATGCTTGGACTTTGCGCCCCAGTATCCCTTTGCAGCCTTAAGAACTTTATTTCTTCTCTTGCGCGTCATCATAGCGCCCTTGATTCTTGCCATTTTTAATATCCTCCTTCTGTTGTTCCGTAATTATTTCTGAATAAGCGTTCTGATGTTTGCGGTCATAGAATCACTGAGTATAGCACTCTGGCGAAGATGTCTCTTTCTCTTCGCGGTCTTAAGACCGGTGTTATGTCTGTGATGGCAGTGACCCATCTTTACCTTACCGGAAGCGGTAACAGAAAATCTCTTTGCGGATGCTTTATGTGTCTTTACTTTTCCCATTTTTATAATCTCCTTTTTTTATAATCAAAATTGGGTGGGACTGAACGCCCCTTATAGTAGCGCGCTATGCGCGAATACATACGTTATTTAGCCTTTACGGGAGAAATCACCATGCTCATGATTCTGCCGTCAAGCACGGGAGCCTTATCAACGCTTCCGACCTCGCTACAGGTGTCCTGGAACTTCTTCATTATTTCCTGACCTATGCCAACGTGACTCATCTCTCGTCCCTTAAAGCGCATTACGACTCTAACCTTATTTCCCGCTTCGAGAAACTTGATCGCATGGCGCGCCTTGGTTTCAAAATCATGAGTATCAATTCTGCAAGAAAGCTGAATCTCCTTAAGCTCAACGGTCTGCTGCTTCTTCTTCGCTTCCTTTTCCTTCTTGTCTCTCTCAAAGCGATACTTACCGTAGTCCATTATACGACATACGGGGGGCTGTGCTTGGGGAGCCATAAGAACAAGATCGTAGCTCTGATCGTAAGCCATTTTGAGTGCCGCATCGGACGACATAATTCCTATCGCCTCACCGTCAACTCCAACGACTCTTACTTCCTTAAACTTAATCTCCTCATTGATAGTCATTTCTTTTGCGCTAATACCGAATACACCTCCAAAGTAGCCCGTGAGGGCAAAAAAAATCATGCGAAAGAATATTTCTCCGCACGATGACACCTCGGGCACACCCGAAGCACTTAGTGAATATCAAACCGTACGCAACTCGTCGGCACGGTGAGAACGGAGAACGTTCTTCTTCTTTTGCCTGACTATTTTACCACACATGAATCCGTTTGTCAATACCTTTTTTTGATTTTTTTTGATTTTTTCTCAGTTTCATGAGATGCGATTTTTAATACACAAATTGTTTACAATCACGTTGAGTCAAGACATATACGACACGACCTACGACATTTTCTAAATTTAAAGGATAAAAGCACCAAAAAATTCAGAAAAACTTGGCATTTTTTCTATTGTGTATCGTTTTTAACGAATTTTTCGACAAAAAATCGTGTAAAATGGATATTTACAAATTCTCTTTTTTAGGGTATAATACTAAAGCTGTCGGCGGCACCAACTCCACAGCGTCACGCACAACGGTAATTCTTATCTGCGGAATATCAAGCTTATGATATCTTTCAGCGCAGAAAAGGTTTCGGTTGTGCTTTTTTATTTCCTGCAAAAAAACTGTTGCAATTCCGAATTAAATATGTTATAATGTGATTGTTACAAGTTTAAAAAGAAAAGAAAGGAAAGTGGATTATGAAAAAGATTATTTGCAAGGTAGAATACGATACCGAGGCTGCTGAGGTAGTTCTTAAGAAGGTAAACGGTAATTTCGGAGATGCCGACGGCTACGAGGAAACTCTTTACAAAACCGCAAACGGCAAGTTCTTCCTCTACACCAACGGCGGAGCTGACTCCAAGTATCCCACCGAGGATATCAAGCGTATGTCCCCCGCAAAGGCTGACGAGTGGCTCGCTGCAAACGCGTAATTCAAAAGAAAACGTAACGGCAGAGTATATCGGATGACGATAGCTCCGCCGTTACGTTTTTATTTTTAAGTTTATCCATACCGAAAAACACGACTGAAAATTCGGATTTCAAAATCAAGCCTCGTCAAACACGAGGAATTTGTATACCGGTATATCAAGCACGCGAGCGATATCAAAAAGAGTATCAAGAGAAACCGCTTTGTTAATATTCGGGGCTTCAACGTGACCGATAAACGCCGGCGTGCGATCTATTTTCTCTGCTAATTGCTCCTGTGTCAGTCCTCTTAATTTGCGGTAATAAGCAATTTTCAATCCCAACTGCATATACTCAGATTCGTAGATAAGCTTCATCACTCCACCTCTTTCCGTAATAATATTATACCGCAAACAAAAAAATCTTGACATGACTTTGTAAATATGATATAATATCTGTCAGATATAAAGGCATCTTTTTCAGAACATTAAAGTGCTTTTAGTTCAAAAACACACACTGAGAGGAATTACGCTATGAGCCAACCTTACAAGCAATTTAAGTCCAATTTTTTACTCAACAATATTCTCTATCTGATCACAGCAGCCTTTGAAGTACTGCTACTGTCTTGTTCTCTTTTTCTTCCCTTCATTAACGTAACTGCAGAGGGACTGCCCGACGGCCCTATTTCCCCCTTTAAATTACTTCTCGTTTTAATCACATCAACCTCAAATGAGCTTGATGCCTTGAGCTTTGAGTTTGTAGAATTTTTATTTGTATCCGCTTTATTTTCACTTAGTCTCATTTTTTTGGTTATACTTGAAACAACGCTTATTATCTACAATTCACTAAACTTGGATTGGTACGGAAAATACCGATATTATCAAGAAAAAGTCATTATTAAAAACGGAATGCGATACAATATCTCGGAGTACTCCGAGCTTAACTTCTTTTACATCTCAATAGCGCCTTTAGTTATGATCGTGGGAAACGCAATGCTACCGTTCAGCTCTGATTACGGCATTGAAATTTCGTGGTTTTACGTTTTCCCTATGCTGTTTTTGTACGTTGTGTGCATCGTCATAGGAAGCATTTCCGTTTCATACACGAAAAAAATGAATCACACGATCAGATCCTCTCTGCGCAACACCGCAATAGAACGTCAGCCATTGTACGATGATTCCAAATACTACGTTCCCTATTTCAAGCGAATCGCAGTATTGCATATTATCACCGACGTTCTCGTGCTCGTTGCCGCAAGTATCATCTTTTTCTTCCCCCTTTTTTCTCTCTCAGATTCCGCACTGATTCCTATGAACTATTCACTGTCCACAAATCTCTTCCTGTTTTTGGGCGCTATGTTTTTTATGGATTTTGGTGTCACACTGTTTATCGAGGCGATATTTATTATGCTGATTTCAGCATCCGCGGTATGGGCTTTGGTAAATTTGATAATAAACATAGTTTGCTTAGCAGGTGTTCGCCGATACACGGAAGCCTTCCGCAAAAAGCTTAATGACCAAGGACTTGGAAGAACTCCAGCGCCTGCCGTAATGTTGGGAGTAACCACCATATTTACGTTCCTATACATCATATTTGCAAAGTTTGGATTCATATCCACTGTCTTTTTCGGAGTCGATTTTTACATACCCGTCTTCATTTTCTTGCTTATGCTACTCACGGCTATATGGATACTGATAGGCGTATGCCGTATTTTAAACAAGAGAATGCAAAACACTTCCCTGACAGACAAAGCAGTAAAAATGGACAACGAAATTTGTGAATTCCGCGAGACTGTCTCGGAGCAAGCAGAAGAAAGCACCGTCAATAATTGACGAGCCGCCGTTTATCGCTATACAAAAATACCGCCTTACCATCAAAAAAATGATGGTAAGGCGGTATTTTGCGTTCTTCAAAAGGCGTTGCAAATTTTCTTATACGTACGCCTTGTCTATATTTACGACGGCAAAATAGTTTCCGTCGAGAGTCCTCACTATCTTTTCAACCGCCGCCTTTATCTCCTCGTCGCTTTTTCTGACGCCGAAAGGAACGACTACGTCAAAAATCACGTTGGTATGCGTAGGGCCGACGACCATTCTGAAGTCGTGTATGGTAAGACCGGAATCAATGCAGGTAACGAACGCCGCTATCTTTTCCTTAAGCTCGTTTATTTGCGGATCGTCGGTGACTATGGGATCCATATGTATAACCGCGTCACACCTGAGCTTCTCACGAAGCTCCTTTTCTATATTGTCTATCATATCGTGCGTGTGAAGAAGATCAGAGTTTGCGTCAACCTCCGCGTGCAGAGAAATCATCGAGCGACCGGGGCCGTAGTCGTGAACTATAAGGTCGTGTATTCCTCTTATACCCTCGTAAGAATACACAATAGCCGTTATTTCGTTTATATACTCGTCGCTCGGCGAGCCTCCGAGAAGCGGGTCAATCGTCTCCTTCGCGGAGCGAAGTCCGGAAAAGAGTA
Source organism: Oscillospiraceae bacterium (assembly GCA_015065365.1). Lineage (GTDB taxonomy): Bacteria > Bacillota > Clostridia > Oscillospirales > CAG-272 > HGM12713. The sequence continues at coordinate 11,860 of SVQL01000005.1, forward strand.
TAAAGCCCGATACCGCAAGACCGCAGTATGCGTCGATATTTACGGAAAACACCTTAGCGATAATAAGGCTTGCAAGCACAGCCGCAGTAGCAATACAGTCGGAAAGTGAATCGGTAGCGGTCGCCTTCATCGCCGCCGAGGAAATCTTTTTGGATATTCTGAAATTGTAAAACGCCATGTACGCCTTGATCACTATGGAAACTGCGAGTATAATCACGGCAACGTAGCTGAACTGCACAGCCTCGGGAGTTATAATCTTTTCAAATGACGATTTACCCAGCTCAAAGCCCACAAGTATTATAAGCATTGATACTATAAATCCCGAAATATACTCAAATCTGCCGTGTCCGAACGGATGATCCTTGTCTGCCTTCTGCTCCGAAAGTCGAAATCCGAGAAGCGAGATAAGCGACGAGGTCGCGTCCGTTAGATTATTGAATGCATCGGAAATAACGGATATTGCACCGCTTATAATTCCCGCAAAAAGCTTTATTCCGAAAAGCAAAACGTTAAGGCATATACCGACAAGGCTACAAAGCTTGCCGTAAGCCCCCCTCGCTTTCTCGGGAGAACCGTTGTCTTTTATAAATATTTTTGCTAAAAGTCCTATCACTATCCTACCTCCAATATAAGGTAATTATTATAATATCACACATTCGGTAAAAAAGCAAGAAATTATTTTAACAATATTTAAATAATTTGAAATAACTATGGAAATTCGGAAGAAAGTGTGATATAATATAATGAATATGTATTTGCTTGAGCGTATTTTTATGCAATAACTTCCTCAAGCCGCAATATTCAGCCGTAAATCTAACTTATTTTTAAGACACGGCAAGGCAATTTCCCGAAAGGATACTGAATAAATGTCAAAATATATAGTTAAAATCAAAAAGATGACCCTTCCCGTAATTCCGGTTAAGGGCTTGGTCGCATTTCCGGGCGCCGCTATCAGCTTCGAGCTGACAGAGGATTTTGCTGCAAAGGCAGCAGAGGCGGCGTTCGATACCGATTCCCCAGCGTTTATAGTTGCTTACAAGGACGTTGAGGGCGGGGCAAAGCTTCCCGACTGCCTTTACAGCGTAGGTACGGTATGTAAGATAAAGCAATCTGTCAAAGCTCCGGACGGTGTGCTTCGCGTAGTAGCCGAGGGATATTCAAGAGCGTCCTCTATTGAATACCGACCTTTTACGGAGTACATAATCGCAGAGGTAAATTCCAAAACGCACACCTCCGCTGACGAGGATAATATTCGAAATCAGGCATACTGCCGCGCTATACTTACGGAAGCAAAAAAGCTTGCATCCTTCCTTCCCTCCGTAAGCGACGATATGCTGACATCGGCATCTGCAATAAAAACCCCCGCTCTCCTTGCAGATTTTATAGCTTCGAATATGCTCGTAAAGCTTTCGGACAAGCAAAGAGTGCTTGAAACCTTTGATCCCGAAAAGCGAATAGAGCTTCTTATTACTATAATTGCTGAGGAATTGGATATTTTGTCGTGCGAAATGAACATTCATAAAAAGGTCCGCGCGGCACTCAATCAAAATCAAAAGGACTATTATCTTCGCGAGCAGGTCAGAGTAATCAAAAACGAGCTTGGTGAGGGTGACGAGGCAGACGAGTATTACGACCGCATTATGTCCGCAAAGCTTCCCGATGAGGTACGTGAAAAGCTTCTCAAGGAAAATGAAAGAATGTCAAAAGCGCCCTTTGGCTCATCCGAGGCTACCGTTGCGCGCTCGTATCTTGACACCTGTCTTGAAATACCGTGGTGTATTTCCACCAAGGACAGAGTAAGCGTGAGCGCGGCAAGAAAGATACTTGATAAAGACCACGACGGTCTGGAAAAGGTTAAGGAAAGAATACTTGAATACCTTGCCGTAAAGCAGCTCAATCCCGAGCTTGGCAATCAGATTCTATGTCTTGTTGGTCCTCCCGGCGTTGGTAAGACCTCCATCGGCGCGTCCATAGCAAGAGCAATGAACAGAAAATACGTTCGCGTTTCATTGGGCGGAGTACGCGATGAGGCGGATATCCGCGGTCACAGAAAAACCTATATCGGAGCTATGCCCGGAAGAATTATAAACGCTCTTACACAAGCGGGAGTAAATAATCCCCTCATTCTTCTTGACGAAATAGATAAGCTCACCCGCGACTCACATGGGGATCCCTCCTCTGCACTTCTTGAGGTGCTTGACGGAGAGCAGAATAAGAGCTTCCGCGACCACTTTGTTGAGCTTTCCTTTGACCTTTCAAGCTGTCTTTTTATAGCAACTGCAAACACGCTTGATACCGTTCCGAAGCCCCTGCTTGACAGAATGGAGGTAATCGAGCTCAATTCCTATACAAAGACCGAAAAAATTTCAATATCAAAAAACCACCTCGTGCCCAAGCAGCTTTCTCGCCACGGACTTAATAAGCGTATGCTTAATATTTCCGACTCGGCAATCGAGGAAATCATTGATTACTATACCAGAGAAGCAGGCGTAAGAAACCTTGAGCGCGCTATTGCGGACGTTTGCCGCAAAGCGGCAAAGGCAATCGTCGAGGAAACCGTATCGGGCAAAATAACGGTCACCGACAAAAATATCTGCGACTATCTCGGTGCGCGCAAGCGTCTGCCCGAATCCATTTCGGGCGAAGACGAGATTGGCGTTGTAAACGGACTCGCATGGACGCAGGCGGGCGGCGATCTCTTAAAGGTCGAGGTATCTGTTCTTGACGGAACGGGCAAGATCGAGCTTACGGGCTCGCTCGGTGACGTTATGAAGGAATCCGCGCAGATAGCGGTAAGCTACGTTCGCTCTATCGCGAGTGAATTCGGTATTCCCTCCGATTTCTACCAAAAGCATGATATACACATTCACTTCCCCGAGGGAGCCGTTCCCAAGGACGGACCTTCCGCAGGAGTTACCATGGTGACGGCACTTGTAAGCGCACTGACAGGCAGGGCTGTTCGCCGCGACGTTGCAATGACGGGAGAAATTTCTCTGCGCGGAAACGTGCTTGCTATAGGTGGACTTAAAGAAAAAACCATGGCGGCATACTCTGCGGGAGTTAAAACCGTAATTATTCCGCACGACAACGCGAGAAACCTCGATGACGTTGACTCTTTAGTAAAGGAAAATGTAAAATTCGTTTCCTGCAAAAAGGCAACAGAGGTGTTGGCGGCGGCACTTTGCCCTCTGAAAGCACCCATAGGCAAAAATGCGAGCACCATAGAGGAAACAGAGGAAATTGAAATTTTCGCCCCCGCAGACCTCTCACCGAAGAAAGGCAAGATACCTGCCGTAAGATAACCGTAAAACAAGGAGAGTATTATGGCTCTTAATATTCAGAATACAAGCTTAAAAATAAGTGCGGGGCTCCCCAAGCAGTTCCCCTCAGACCCCATACCTCAGGTTGCGTTTTCGGGACGCTCAAACGTAGGAAAAAGCTCGCTCATAAACACCCTGCTCGGCAGAAAATCATTGGCGCGAGTCAGCTCTGCTCCGGGTAAAACGATAACTATAAATTTTTACGACGTTGATAAAAAGCTCTATCTTGTAGACCTGCCCGGCTACGGATTTGCAAAGCGCAATCCCGAGGACAAGAAAAAGTGGTCGGCACTTACGGACGGATATTTTACGGCAAATAAAAACATAGACCGTCTGACTCTCGTGCTTCAGCTTATCGACAGCAGAGTAGGTCCAACCAAGGACGACGAAATGATGCTTGAGTTTTTGCGAGCAGCAGAGCTTCCGTTTGTAGTTGTGGCTACCAAAATCGACAAGCTCAACGCCACCGAACGCAAGAAGAATCTTGAGGCTATTTCAAGTCACCCCTTAATTTCGGGAGAAAAGGTCATTGCGTTCTCCTCTCTCAAAGGAGAGGGCAAGGACGAGCTTTGGAAAACTGTTCTTGCATACGCAAAATTCTAAAAACGGAGATACCATGACACGCCTCATAATCACAAGACACGGACAAAGCATAGCAAACGCCGAATGCCGCTTTGCAGGACATTCGGACTTTGATCTATCTGAGCTTGGATTTGCCCAAGCCGAGCTTGTCGGAGAGTATATAGCAAAAAATTTCAAAATAGACCGTATTTATTCAAGCGACCTGCTTCGTGCGTATAACACCGCCGTACCAACTGCAAAAAAACTCGGACTCACAATAATTCCCACGACCGAGCTGCGCGAGATATACGCAGGTATATGGGAAGGACTCACGACGGACGAGATAGCAGAAAAATACGAGCATGACTTTGCAATCTGGAAAAACGATTACGCAAACAGCCGCTGCACCGAGGGAGAATCAACAAAGGAGATCTACGCTCGTGCGCTTACTACCGTAAGGAAGCTTGCAGAGAAGCACGACGGAGAGACGGTAATGCTTTCCACACACGCAACACTCGTAAGAGCGCTTTGCGCGCACGCCGAGGGATTTGATGACTCACGAGTCGGCGAGATCCCCTTTACACATAACGCATCAATAAACGTATTTACCTACGACCAGGGCAAGCTTATCCCCGAGCGTTTGAATATTATTGAGCATCTTGGAGATATGGTGACGGGAGTGCACCGCTCATTCGGAAAATAACTCCCCTTGAAAGTGAAAGGAACAAACATGATTATTCACGAGCATTTTGATATAAACGAAAATGGACATCTGACGTTAGGCGGCGCAGACACTGTAAGTCTTGCAGAAAAGTACGGTACACCGCTATATCTTCTTGACGAAAACGTTATTCGCCGCGCATGCAGAACCTATCGCGAGGCAGCACGCAAAAGCTTTGGCGAGGACGCGCTTCCCCTCTATGCCTCAAAGGCGCTTTGTTTTACGGAAATGTACCGAATCGCCGCAGAGGAGGGCATGGGAATAGATTGCGTTTCGGGCGGCGAGCTTTATACTGCAAAGCGTGCGGGCTTCCCTGCCGAGCGTATTTATTTTCACGGAAACAACAAAACGCAAAAAGATATATGCGACGCTATGGACATGGGCGTCGGCACGTTCGTCGTTGACAATCCAGACGAGCTTTCGGCGGTAAGTGAGGAAGCTACGTCAAGAGGTATCACACAAAGAATACTGCTTCGCATCACCCCCGGAATTGATCCCCATACTCACCGCGCGGTAGTTACGGGAAACGTTGACTCGAAATTTGGAAGCGCGATAGTTACGGGACAGGCTATGGAAATAGTCAAGGCGGCTATCTCTGCTCGCGGTGTTGATCTTGCGGGACTCCACTGCCACATCGGCTCGCAGATATTTGACATCGAGCCCTTTGAGGATGCGGCAAAAATAATGGTAAGCTTTCTTTCCGATATCAAGAAAGAGTGCGGATATGACATTCGCGAGCTCAATCTCGGCGGCGGACTTGGAGTTAAATATACGGAATACGACAGAGAAATAGATTACGCGAGCGCAATTTCCGAAATTGCAAATATTGTAAGCTGCGCTTGTAATGAACACGGCATAGAATTACCCCGTATTATTCTCGAGCCCGGTCGCTCGCTCGTTGCGGCGGCAGGCGCTACGCTTTACACCGTGGGCTCTGTTAAGTGTATTCCCCATTTCAGAAACTATATCTCGGTTGACGGCGGTATGCCGGATAACCCGAGATATGCGCTTTATCAGTCGCAATACACCGCGCTTATCGCGAACAGAGCATCCGCTCCCCGTGATTTTTGCGCAACGCTCGCAGGCAGATGCTGTGAGTCAGGAGACCTTCTCGGAGAAAATATAAAAATACAGACTCCAAAAAGAGGCGACGTGCTTGCGGTACTCGTAACGGGCGCATACAACTACTCCATGGCATCAAACTACAACAGGATCCCCCGTCCCCCCGTCGTAATGATAAAGGACGGCGAGGACAGAGTTGTCGTGAAGCGCGAAACCTACGAAGACCTTGTGAGAAACGACGTTTAATATAACACAAGGAGAAATATTATGTTAAGTTCTCTTATGAGCGGTGATATAGAAGGCTTTATCATCCGCCTCGTACTTACTCTGCCGATAGTTCTCATATCCCTCTCCGTTCACGAAACGGCACACGGTTACGTTGCCTACAAGCTCGGAGATCCAACGGCTTATAACCTCGGCAGACTTTCCCTAAACCCAATAAAGCATCTTGATCCCCTCGGTACGCTTTCCATGATTCTTTTCGGATTTGGATGGGCAAAGCCTGTACCAATAAACACCAGATATTTCAGAAAGCCCAAGCGCGATATGGCACTCACGGGTGTGGCAGGACCTGTTTCAAACATTCTTTTGGCTGTGTTTTTTGCCCTGCTTTTAAAAGCGACCATATTCATATTCGGCTTCGTCACACTAACGGAATTTACCTCTCAGCTTTACTACTGGCTTTGGGTATTCTTCTCACTTGGAGTACAGCTGAACGTAACGCTTGCAGTCTTCAATTTTATTCCCGTACCGCCGCTTGACGGCTCACGAGTGCTTTTCGTATTTCTCCCATCGAGTGCGTATTTCAAAATAATGCGCTACGAAAAGTACATTTATCTCGTATTTTTGGTAGCTCTTGCAATCGGACTGCTCGATACGCCGATAAATATTATGAGCGACTTTATAATAAAACTCATCGACGCGGCAGTTTTCTAAAATCACCTAATCATTTTTAAACTTTAACGTAAGGGGCAGACATGGAATCGATAACCTACCGTCTTGATCAGTTTGAAGGACCTTTGGATCTTCTCCTGACGCTCATACAAAAGAATAAGGTCAGCATCACAGATATACCTATATCTCTTATCTGCGATCAATACGTCGAATACATTGCAGAAGCACAGAAGCTGGATATGGATATTGCTTCAGAATTTATCGTAATGGCGAGCGAGCTTATGCTGATAAAAAGCCGCATGCTTCTTCCTCGCGACGAGGAGGACGAGGACGACCCGAGGATAGCGCTTACCGACGCCCTGCTACGTTATCAGCAGGCAAAGGAAGCTGCCGCAAAGCTGTCTCCCCTGTATGCGTATTACAGCGGACGTATGGTAAAGGACACCGACGAAATATCCGTTGATAAAACATACGTTCAGGACCAAGACGTAACCTCTCTGTGCGCGGCTATTAGGCGTATTATCGCATATAATAACGCGCTTGAGCGCGCCGCTACCACCTCATTTACTCCCATGATAAGCAAGCCTGTAATACCCGTTGAAATAAAAATAGTCTCCATTCTAAAAACTATTGAGAAAAAGGGGATTGCCACACTTGAGGATCTTGTCATCGGCGAGGTAACGCTCCCCGATCTTATTGCCTCGTTTCTTGGAGTGCTTGAGCTTGTTAAGATACGCAAGCTTTTGGTTGAGGACGATGAGAAAAGCAGCGAAAACGCACTGCTAAGTCTTTCTACGAGATTTATTCTCAACACAGACGACTCCACTGTCGGCGAGAGCGAATATGACCTCTCCGCCATAAACGGTGAGGAATAAGGAGAATATTATGGACAATCAGAACACTCAAATAGACAGTCTTAAAAATATTGAAGGAGCAATCGAGGCAATACTTTATGCCGCAGGCTATCCCGTAAAATATACTCGAATTGCAGAGGTACTCGGTCTTGACGTACATAACACGAAAACCCTCATAGAGCACATGGCAAAGGACTACAATTCCGACAAATCAAAAAGAGGAATAAACCTGCTTGTTTTTGACGAGACCTGCCAGCTTTGTACCAAGGAGCAGTACGCCCCCTACATACGTGAGGCGCTCGGCATACGCCGCGGTGGAAATCTCTCCGCATCCTCTATGGAGGTGCTTGCCGTAGTTGCGTATAATCAGCCCATCACACGCTCGTTCGTTGATCAGGTGCGTGGCGTTGACAGCTCATACGCGGTTAATTCTCTTATCGATAAAGGACTTATTGAGGCGTGCGGAAGACTTGATGCCCCCGGCAGACCTATGCTGTACGTAACGACGGAAAAATTCTTGCGTGTATTTGGTCTTCGCTCACTCTCAGAGCTTCCCGCGACCGAAACGGTGCTCCCGCCCAAGGAGGAGGTTCCGATTATCGAGGACACCGAGGGTGTTGACGAGGAAGCAGGAATAACCGACGAATCAAATGCTGACGAAGCATAAAAAAGCGACTTAAAAATCTAATGGAGGAAGACTATGCCGGCATTGATAGTAATAGGCTGTATTATTCTGTTTTTGGCGCTGGTGCTTTCTCTGCGCATAAAACTGACGGTAATATATAAGGACAGCCTGGTGGCTTATTGGAAATTTATGTTTTTCAAAAGAATGATTTATCCCGAGAACGAAAAGCAACGCGGTCCTCATTCAATGAGCAAATGGCGAGCAAGGCGAATAAAAAAGAAGCATCAGGAGGATCAAGAAGAAAAACGGCGCCGCAATCTTCAAAGAGAGCTTAGAAAGAAAAAGGAAAGACAAGGAAAAAGGGAAAAGGAAACCTTCTCGGACGTGCTTGAGGTGCTTGGCTATCTGAAAGAGCTTCTATCTGTCTTTCTCAAGCAGCTGTTTAAGCATTGGAGGGTTGACGTCGCTCGCTTTAAAATAAACGTCGCAACGGGGGAAGCGGCTACTACGGCCATCGCATACGGTGCCGTCTGTGAGGCAGTTTCCGTCCTTTTAACAATTTTAGAGCCGCTCCGAGGCTTCTCCTCACCTAAAGCCAAGGATATAGCAATTTCTGCCGACTACCTCTCTGAGAATACCACGGCAGATATAAAAATAGTACTGTCCGTGCGTCTCTGGCAAGCAATTCACATTGTGCTTGCAACTCTCATGACTTATGTAAAGCAGCTCGTAGCGATAAAGTCGTAAGAGCTCGTATATAAAGACATACAATGAAAGGAAATAAAAATTATGGCAGCAAACGACAACAGAATCCCAGAAATTATTCGCTCATCCATGGAAAACATCCGTTCTATGTTTGATGCAAACAAAATCGTGGGTGACCCCATAACTACACCTCAAGGGACCACGATTATCCCCATATCAAAAATTTCAATGGGTATTGCCGCAACCGGCTTTGATTACAACCCGAAGAAGGACGCGCAGCCCCGCCCGCAAAATTTTGGAGGTGGTGGCGGAACAGGTATCACCGTAAATCCTGTCGGCTTCTTGGTCGTTGACAGCAGAGGCGACGTCGAGTTTTTGAGCGTTGCAAACAAGGGTAAGCCCGATCCCATTGATCAGGTAGCAGATCTCGTTGAAAGAGCACCCGACATTATAGCAAGAATAAAAGAAATTTTTGACAAGGACAAGATTTATCCTCAAATCTAATCATACTTGAATTATGGTATTTTTCCCTTCATATATTTTTAGAAAACAATATATACGGGAGAAATATAAAGATGAAAAGAATCATAACTTTTTGTTTGATTTTGGCGATAATTACAGGATTATTTACCGTTTTCCCAAATGCTGATACGTCGCTTACAGTATCAGCAAAAAGCGCCGTGCTTATCGATGCGTATAGCGGCAGCGTGCTTTACGAAAAGAATGCTCACGAGCCCATGGGAATGGCAAGTACGACCAAAATTATGACAGCGCTTACCGTTCTGCGGCTGTGCTCTGCTGACTCCGTAGTTACAGTTTCTAAGGAAGCCGTCGGTACGGAAGGCTCGTCAATTTATCTTTGCGAGGGCGAGCAGCTTACAGTTGAACAGCTTTTATACGCTCTCCTACTCTCGTCTGCAAACGATGCAGCGGTAGCCCTCGCGATACATTGCGCGGGAAGCGTTGAAAAATTTGCAGAAGCTATGAACAAATACGCCGCTGAACTTGGTATTGAGGACACAAATTTTACCAATCCACACGGTCTTTACGACGAAAATCACTACACCACAGCACTCTCTCTTGCTCTAATAGCGCGCGAAGCGATAAAAAGTGAGCTTTTGCGTAAAATATTTTCAACGTATAAAACCACCATTCCATTCAACGGTACACCCGACCGTCGCCTTCTTGTAAATCACAACAAGCTTTTGCGCACATACTACGGAGCTATCGGCGTAAAAACAGGATTTACAAAAAAGACGGGTAGAACACTTGTAAGCGCTGCTGAACGTGATGACCTGACGTTAATTGCAGTAACGCTTAACGCTCCCGACGATTGGCGCGACCACACCTCAATGCTTGATTACGGCTTTGAGCATTATGAAAGACGAGTTTTTTACGGCATTGGAGAATATGAATACGCCCTTCCCGCAGCGGGCTCTGATACAGATTTTGCAATTCTTACGAATACCGAGCCGCTTGCCCTTACCGTCAAAAAAGGCACGAGCGATGCTTTTGTTCGAGTGTATTCAAGCTACCGATTCGTTTACGCTCCTACCGATGCAGATACCGAAATCGGCAAGGTTGAGCTTTGCGCAGACGGGAGAATTGCGTCTTCCTCACTCATAACAAGCAAAAAGGTCAGCACCGTAAAAAAAGAAAAATCCTTCTGGGATAAATTGTTTAAAAAGGACTGAAAATATGGCACCAATCCGCTTGCAAAAATATTTCACCGATTGTGGGGTAATGTCAAGACGCGCCGCGGAGGAGCAAATACTACTCGGCAAGGTAAAAGTAAATGGAATTATTGCATCCGTTGGAGATACGGTTGAGCCCGGAATAGACAAGGTTGAGTTTAACGGAAAAATAATTATTCCCATGACTGAAGAAAACGTCTGCATAATGCTCAACAAGCCGCGAGGTTACGTAACAACGATGGCAGATGAAAGAGGCAGAAAGAACGTCAGTGAGCTTGTGAAAGACGTTAAAACAAGAGTTTATCCGATAGGACGTCTTGACATGGACTCAGATGGTCTTCTGTTGCTTACAAACAACGGCGCTCTTGCAAATAAGCTTACTCACCCGCGTCACGAAATACCAAAAATATATCGCATAAACGTCAAGGGTATTCCAACAGCCGAGCAGTTAAAGCATCTTGGCTCCGAAATGAAAATTGACGGATACAAAATTTTGCCCGTCAAGGTTGAAGTCGTATCGCGTGCTCGAACTGCGGACGAAGCAAGTGTACTTCAAATGACACTTTACGAAGGAAGAAACCGCCAGATACGCAAAATGTGCGATGCCGTTGGCCTTAAAATACGACGACTTACTCGTATATCAATAGGCAAAGTTTCGCTTGGCTCTCTTTCGTCAGGTAAATGGCGCAGACTCACAAAAAAAGAAATTGATTATCTTATGAATGATAAGGAAAACTGATTATGATAAAGGTATTACCAATTCAATCCAAGCTCCGTCAGGAAGAAATATGCATCAAATGCGGAGTTGAATACGATGCAGATCTGCTTGCGTATGCCGTTTCCGTTGACGACCGTCTTTCAGGTATCTGCCAATTTAAGCTTACAGATAAAGGCGGGGTGATTTACGATATAGCGGCAACCACAGATCACTACGACGCAGATGCTCTGTTCGTTATGGGGCGCGGAGCACTTAATTTTATCGATCTGTGCGGTGTTCACTACGCAACATACGTCGGAAACAGCGCCGAAGATTCTCTTTTGAAGAAAATAGGATTCAAGAAAAACAACGACGGTGTTTATGAAATCGATCTTAACGGATTTTTCACGGATCACTGCCACTGATACAATACCAAAATAAAAGTTGACAAATCATATTTTTTGTGATATAATATAACTCGCGGTTTTGTAACCGTTATAATAAGCTTAACCAACGGAATGTTGGCTGAAAGGATTTATCATGACAAAGGAAATTAATATTTCGCTTCTTTTCAAGGTTTTTAAATCGGCATGGTGGAAAATTCTCATTATAACCGTTGCCGTTGCTGTCGCAGTTGCTGCCTTCACGGCGTTCGCGATTGATCCCAAATATGCGGCAACAACTAAATTTTACGTCATAAACACAAGCACGACCTCGGAATATACGACTACCGCGCTTCTTTCCGCGGCAGAATATCTCGCTAACGACTACATAGAAATTATCAACGGCGACGATATGATGGAAATGGTCAAGGGCAAGCTTGAAAGCAATCAAGAGCTTAAGGATAAGGGCTACACAACCTTTAACAAGTCCGAGATTCGCGGTATGATTACGTCTGCTACGTCAAGCGAATCCTCTACGTTCACGATAACCGCAACGCATACCGACTATGCGGTTGCTTATTACGTATGCAAAGCGCTCGAGTCAACCGAAGCTCTCGAAATAATAAAGAATGCGGCACGTCCGAGCTACAGCTCTAATATTTATCAATGGAGAGATCTTAACGGTGACGGTAAAAAGGATGCAGACGAATTTTCTACTATTTCCGAGACTGACCTCGAATGCGTAAAGGTTCTTCGTTCTCCATCTCAGGATGTCCCTGCCCCCGTTTCTCCCGATGTAGTAAATTACACCTTCATTGCGGCAGTAGCATCCGCTGTGATAGCATACGCAATATTCCTTGTAAAAAAGCTTGCCGATACCGTTATACGCGGCGAGGAGTCTGCCAAGGATCTCGTTGATGAAACGGTTATCGGAGATATTCCCACTTGGACAAAATCAGCAACGACTGCAAAAGAGGAAGATAAAAAATGAAGAAAATAAATACGGCAAGAAAAAAGGCGCGGCTCGTAAGTGAGTCCACTCCCTTTGCAATAAGAGAGTCCTTTAATCAGCTTCGCATCAATATAATGTACTCTCCTCACGACAGCGAAGGCGCTCCTGTTTACGCAATTACCTCTGCCGAGCAAGGAGTTGGAAAGAGCACGGTTTCAGCAAACGTTGCGCTGTCATTCTCTCAGGCTGGTCAAAAGGTGTTGCTCATAGATGCAGATATGCGTTGCCCTACGCAATATAAATTTTTCGGCTACGAAAAAAAGCAGAGCGGATTCAGCGAGCTTCTTTCGGGAATAGCAAAGGAGTCAAGCGCCGCTGTTTCCGTTTACTCGGATAATTTACATATAATAACCAGCGGTTGCATACCTCCTAACCCTTCTGCTCTCCTTATGAGCGGTAAGCTCTCGACTCTCGTTGAGCAATGGAAAAATGAATACGACATAATCTTTATCGACCTCCCGCCCGTAGGAATCGTTTCCGATCCTATCGTAATTGCAGGTCTGGTTGACGGATATATCTTAGTTGCAAGAGCAAACGTCAGCAACTCAAAGCACGTTAACACAGCTATACGCTCCCTTAAGAACGTCGGCGCAAAGATAACGGGACTTGTTATCAACGGAACAAGCTACAAGGGCAGTGAGAACAAAAAGTACGCACGCGGAAAATACAGCTATAAATACGGATACACTTACGAATACGGTAATAAAGACGACTAATCCCCCGCAAACAAAATACGGAAAGGACAAGCCGCATGAATTACGCACCGACTGTTATCGATTTTCATGCTCATATTCTTCCTAATATTGACCACGGTTGTCGGTCTCTTGAGGAATGTAAAAAACAGCTTGAGCTTATTCGCTCCAACAAGACGGATACAGTAGTTGCTACTCCTCATTTTTACCCACACGTTCACAGAATTGACGATTTTAAAAAATCACTTAAAGAATCAATCAACAGCATCAAGCTTGCAAATTTTGAGAACTCTCCTCAAATTTTTGTTGGTGCCGAGGTGCTTTTGTGCGAAAATCTATCAAAAATGGACGGGCTTTCGGAGCTTTGTATCAACGGAACGAAAACAATTCTGTTAGAGCTGCCGATGAGTTCCTTAAGGGAAGGACATTTTGACACGGTGGATGACATGCTCTCGAAAGATTTTAAAATCGTTCTTGCGCACGTTGACAGATACTTAAGAATTTGTCCGCATGACCTTGACACGTTACGGGATATGGGCGTGTTGATGCAGGTAAATGCGAGTGCTCTTTCCCCATTCTCCCTCCACGGGCGTCTAAAGCGCTACGTTGAGGAAGGAAGCGTTTGTGCGCTGGGCAGCGATCTTCACGGAGCAAATCCACTTGATTACAAGAGATTTTCCAAAGCACCGTCAGTACTGAAAAATCATTATTTAGATATAATGAATAAGTCACAAAAAATTTTAGAAAATGCGATCTCAATATAAAAAACGCTTTTGCTATCATTTGATAGCAAAAGCGTTTTTTTAATATTCAATTATTTACCTGCCTCGCGGCGTGCTTTCATCATAGCCTTCATACGAAGCTCGGTATTGAGTATCTTCTTGCGAAGCCTTATGGACTTAGGCGTTACCTCAATAAGCTCATCGTCGGTAATGAATTCAATAGCCTCTTCAAGCGAAAAGATAATTGGCGGAGTAAGCAACAGCTTCTCGTCAGCACCCGCAGAGCGAATCGCGGTAAGCTGCTTCTTCTTACAGGGATTGACCGCTATATCGTCGTTCTTGGGATTTTCTCCAACTATCATTCCCTCGTAAACGGGAGTCTGAGGTCCTACGAAAAGGTTACCTCTTTCCTGCGTATTAAAGAGTCCGTATCTTGTGGTTTCACCTGTTTCGGAAGCGACTAGCGAGCCGGTAAATCTCATAACGACCTCTCCGCGATAGGGCTGATAGCCGTCAAAAATAGTATTCATAATTCCCTCTCCGTGAGTTGCCGTAAGAAACTCTGAGCGGTACCCAAAAAGGCATCTCGAAGGAATAACGTATTCTATTCTCATACGGTTGCCCAAGGGATTCATCTCCAAAAGATCACCCTTGCGCTGACCGAGCTTTTCAACAACAGCCCCAACGTAGTCCTGTGGAACATCAAGTGTTACACGTTCCATAGGCTCGCATTTAACTCCGTCAATTTCCTTGAAAAGAACGCGTGGGTTAGAGCAAATCATCTCATATCCCTCACGTCTCATGGTTTCTATAAGAATAGAAAGGTGCATTTCGCCGCGTCCTGCCACCTTGAATTCCTCAGTGGTATCTCCGTCCTCAACACGCAAGGATACGTCCTTAAGAAGCTCCTTATAGAGTCTGTCGCGAAGCTGACGAGAGGTAACGAATTTTCCCTCTTTACCTGCGAATGGGCTATCATTTACGGAGAACGTCATTTCAAGCGTAGGCTCGCTTACCTTTACAAACTCCAAGGGCTCGGGAGCGTTAAGACTCGTTATAGTGTCACCGATTGTAATATTTTCCGCACCTGAGAAGCAGACTATATCACCCATTTTTGCCTCAGTAACGGGCACACGCACAAGACCGTCTATCTGATAGAGCGATACTATCTTCGTGCGCTTGGGCGCATCTCCCGTATGATAGTTGCATATATAGGCATCCTGATTCTGGCGGATACGACCGCGCTCAATACGTCCGATACCTATTCTTCCAACGTACTCGTTGTAGTCGATAGAGGATACGAGAAGCTGAAGCTCTCCGTCCTCGTTACCCTCGGGTGCAGGAATATAATTGAGTATTTTATCAAACAGCGGAACGAGATCTACACCTGGAACGTCGGCATCCTCTGTTGCAGTACCCGCTCTGCCTGAACAGTAAAGCATCGGGCTGTCAAGCTGCTCGTCAGTCGCGTTGAGGTCAAAGAGAAGCTCAAGTATCTCATCCTCAACCACGCCAAGTCTTGCGTCGGGCTTGTCTATCTTGTTTATAACGATAATAACACGGTGGTTAAGCTCAAGCGCACGCTGAAGAACAAAGCGTGTCTGAGGCATGGGGCCTTCAGCGGCATCAACGAGAAGTATAACTCCGTTTACCATCTTGAGTATACGCTCCACCTCTCCGCCAAAATCCGCGTGTCCGGGAGTGTCTATAATATTTATCTTAACATCCTTGTAATGTACTGCGGTATTCTTTGCGAGAATGGTGATTCCTCTCTCCTTCTCCAAATCTCCCGAGTCCATTACGCGCGTTACAGTTTCCTGATTGTCGCGATAAATTCCGCCCTGCTTGAGCATCTCGTCAACAAGTGTCGTTTTACCGTGGTCAACGTGCGCGATTATCGCTATATTTCTTAAATCCGTTCTTACCATATATATTTCTCCTTGTTTTTTCTTTCCAAACAGATATTATACCACACTTCTTCGGAAAAATAAATACTATTTGACAATTTTTTTACAGTCGGAGTAAAATTTTATATACTGCAAATAAACTTCTCTATGGGTACGTATCCCTGCGACATTGATTTTACCCCAAGATCCGCCTCAGAGCAAAGCTCAAGCGCGTATTTCAACCGTGCCATCGATTTTCCGGATGCTCCTTGAATATAGAGCTTAGTTCTATATTCGTTTTTAGTGACCGCTGACGTTATCTCCATAGAAGAACAGCCCTCGGAAAGTAACGCCTTTACCAAAATAAGATCACATATAGTCTTGGATATTTCCCCCATAAGCATTACGGGATCTATTCTCCTGAATTTCATAACGGCAAGCGCGTTTACCGCATCCTCACTTCTGCCGTCAAGAATTGCATTGGTCAGTGCGAATGCGTCTGTGCTTATCTGCGCTATAGACACGGTCATCACATCCTCGCGAGTCACATTGGTTTTTCCCTTTTCGAGAACGTAAAAGCTGAGCTTGTCTGTTTCATTAGCGAGAGTATACATAGATTTACCAACGTAATTTATAAGGAAGGAGCATAGCTCGGGCGTTGCCGAGACACCGTTATGCTCAAAATGCTTACCTACCCAAGACACAAGTCTTGTGCCCGACACCGGCTCAAAGTACACGGGAGTTACGTACTCCGAAAGCTTTTTAAGAATTGGCGACGGTCTTTTGGGAAGATTTCCTTCCTCTATCATAGTAGCAGGAACAGAGATAATAAGAACGTTATAGTCGTATTCAGGCAACGTAGCAAGCACGTCGCAAAGCTCGTCAACCTCACGGGGTTTAAGCGCGTTTACGTTCAAGCCGTTTACAGTAACTACCTTTTTGTCACTCATCATAGGAAGCGGCATAAGCGCGTCAAGCAGCGCTCCTGCGCTGTAATCAATAACGTCTATCTTCATGTCGTTAAAAAGCGCAAAGGCTTCCTCCTCGCATACTGCCTTTCTTACCGTACCTACGGTATACGCCTTCATATAGTCCTCGTCACCAAAAAACAAATACCCACCCGAAAGTCCTTTTTTCATTTGCTTGCGGAAGATATCGTCCTTAATTATTTCCACTTTGCTCACCTCGCTTCATTTATAAAGTATAACATAATACTCGCCAAAAGGCAACGATTTTTTGGAAAATCCGAAAAAAATAAAAAAATCTCTTGACAAATGAAGTAATTTGTGGTTTAATATAAGATGTCATTGTATAAAGCGTAATTCGGCTGTAAAGCAACACGCTTCCGGATAAATTCCGGATATCTCGTAATCCGGGATGAAAACAAAAACAAGGAGGTGCACGAAATGCTTAGAACCTATCAACCTAAAAAGCGTCAGAGAAAGAAAGAGCACGGTTTCAGAAAGAGAATGGCTACTGCCGACGGAAGAAACGTACTCAAGAGAAGACGTGCTAAAGGCAGAAAAAGACTGACCTACTAATTTGGAAAGCTCCAAAAACATAAAAACCACCGATGACATTGCGCATCGGGGTTTTTGATATGTGGGTGTTTTATGAAAAACGTTGCAATTAAAGAGCATCATCTGTATGACAAGACGTTCAGGCGCGGCAAGCGCAGTGTCGGAAAGTACGTTGCCGTTTACGTTCTGCGAGATCTGAAGGCGGAAAAGCTGAAAAATGCTCACCCCGAAAAAATCTACGTCAACCGTTTGGGGCTTTCGGTCTCAAAAAAGCTTGGCGGTGCAGTTGAGCGTAACCGTGCAAAGCGAGTTATTCGTGCCGCTTACGACTCGGTCAAGACAGAGCTCAAATCAGGAAATCTTATTGTCATCAGTCCCCGTAGTGCTATTTGTGCTGCAAAAAGCACAGATGTTTCACACGAGCTGAGAAGGGCCTTCGGTGAGCTTGGACTCATATCCTCTCCCAAGGCAAAGGACAAACAGCAATGAAGCACGTTTGCATTTTGCTGATTCGCTTTTATCAGAAATTCTTATCCCCCCTGAAAAGAACTCCGTGCTGTAGGTTTTATCCTACATGCTCTGCCTATGCCGTAGAGGCATTTATGAAACGTGGCTTTTTCGTGGGATTTGGACTTTCGGTATGGCGCATACTGCGCTGTAATCCATTCTGCGCGGGCGGATTCGACCCCGTGCCCGAAAGGAAGCCCAAAAGAATCCCCAAGTATAAACGGAGAGGGAAAGAATAGCTTCGGCCGTGCGGTACCGAGCAATGACTGCCGCTAATATTTAAGAGAGGATTTTCCGCATTGATCCCTTTGCGGAAACTAAAATTCAAATGAGTTCACTTTGGGATATAATCAATATACCGTTTGGCTACGTAATACGTTTTTGCAGCATGATAACGGGCAACCAGTATATTCTGGCGCTCCTTGTTTTTGCCGTAATACTCGAAATTGTTCTTCTGCCCTTCGGTATAAAGCAACAGAAAAACTCCATTAAGCAAGCAAAGCTCCGTCCTAAGGAAATGGCTATCCGCAAAAAGTACGCAGGACGTGACGATAACCCCACCAAGCAAAAAATGAGTCAGGAGATACAGGAGCTTTATCAGAAGGAAGGCTACAACCCCATGGGCGGTTGTCTTCCCCTTCTCATTCAGTTCCCCGTTCTTATCGCGCTCTTCAACATTATCAAGGACCCTCTCAAGTATATCTGTCAGTTTTCCGATTCAACGATAAGCCAGATATCCACCATAGTATCGGCTTACGATTCCGAATATAAATTTGTTTCGGGAAATACCATCGACCTTCTCGGTAAGATGAAGGATATGGGCTGGGAGTATTTTTCAGAGGTTGAGGGACTCAGCCTCGAGGCATTCAACAATCTGCCCAATCTTAGAATCTTCAACTTCATCGACCTTGCAGAGACTCCTAATCTTCTCGCATCGTTCAATTTCAGCGGAGAGGGATTTTTCCTCACACAGTCGGCAATTCTCCTGTTGGTTCCGATACTTACCTTCCTTGCATACTTCTTCAGTATGAAGATGACGAGAAAGCTGACGTATCAGCCTGAGGTTACCGACAAGGCAATGGGCTGCTCCAACACAATGATGGACTTCATGATGCCCGTAATGAGCGTATTCATTACATTCGGTGTTCCTGCAGCTATCGGCGTATACTGGATATTCAAGAGTCTTTTGGGCGTTCTCAAGCAGTATCTTCTTAAGCTCGCTATGCCGCTTCCTACTTTTACAGAGGAAGAAATGAAGGCTGCTGAAAAGGAAGTAAACGCTAAAGCTGAAAAAGCACCTAAGAACAACAAATCGGGTAAGGTAGTACGTTCGCTCCACTATATTGACGACGAGGACTACGAGGATACCGCAGCACGAGGCAAGCAGCGCCGTGAGGCTCTTGAAGCTCAAAAAGCCGAGGAAGATGCTGCTCAGGCTCAAGCCCCCAAGCTTTCAAATCTTTTCGGTAGCGGATTCTTGAAGAAGGACAACACCGAGGAGAATAAAGAAAAGCAGGAAGAAAAGCAAGCTAAGAAGCAGGCTACGGACAAAAAAGAAAAAAAGGCGAAGAAGTCAAAGAAGAAAGCTGACGAGACTGACATCGCCAACAATACAGACAATAAAAATACAGACGGAGAATAACAAAAGTGAAAAAGGAAGTTATTACAACCGCTAAAACAATCGAGGAGGCCGTTGCTCTTGCTGTACGCGAGCTTGGCGCTCCCGATGCGGAAAAAATAGAATATACCGTTCTCGAAGAGCCCAAGAAAGGCGGTCTTTTCGGTATCGGTGCAGTAAACGCAAAAATCAGCGCGTCATATATTACAGGCGGCGAGCAGAATGCTCTTGACTTTATAAACGCTCTGCTCTCCGACATGGGAATCACTGCTGACGTAGCTATGACTGACGGCGAAAACGGAGAAAAGAGAATTACCGTTACGGGTGAGTCTGCTGCAGTTCTCATCGGTCATCACGGTGACACCCTTGATTCTCTTCAATACCTTGCAAATCTTGCGGCAAACAAGAGAGTTGACGGCAAGAAGGGCGAGCACGTCAAGATAACCGTTGACGTTGAGGGCTACCGTGCAAAGCGCGAGGAAACGCTCCGCGCACTTGCAAGACGTATGGCAGCTAAGGTCCAGAAATACAAGAAGAGCGTTATGCTCGAGCCCATGAACCCCTATGAAAGACGTATTATCCACTCGGAGATACAGAACATCGAGGGTGTTTCCACTAACTCAATAGGCTCTGAAAACAACAGAAAGATCGTTGTTTTCCTTGAAGAAAATTAAAACAGTAACGGGATTGCTTCAAAATGAAGCAATCCCGTTGTTTTTTTCGAAAAAGGATAAAATTGTGTTACTTCTTTTCATAAATTTGTCGTTTACAATACTCTGATTTTCATGATATAATATGTATGGTGGTAATATTCTTTTTTGACAAAAAGGAGATAGAAATGATAACACAAAAAAGCTTTATATCAGCTACGTTGCTTTTGCTTACGTTATGTATACTCGTTGGAATGATTAGCGTTTTTCCATGTATGGCAGCCGACACCGGCATTACGATGGAAGGCGCTCAAATAAGAACGGAAGGCGTTCAGGGTCTGCGCTTTGTAGCAAAAATAGAAAAATCAAAATTTGAGCTTGTGATGGGTGAGAACGCGAACTTCGGCATTCTACTTATACCTCAAAGCTCTGCGGATATTGGAGAGAAAATCACAAAGGACACCGAAAAAGTATCCGTATCTCCCGCAAAAAACACTTTAACCCAAGAAGTAGTCGAAAAGATGGATTTGATTTACGACCCCGATTACGTATATTTCACGGCAGTATTGCTTGAAATTCCCGGTGAATTTTACGGTACGGAAATTCTCGCGAGAGCATACGTTAACAACGGCGGTAACTACACCTACTCCAATCAACTTGCGCGCTCCGTAAAATTCGTCGCAGATAAAATCCTTGAGAATGAAAATGCTTCCGAAAAGGAAAAAAATTGCGCAACAAGAGTTCTTGAAATATACAAACGCATAGGAGACGATATTTTGATTAACGCAGCTAATTTGTTTGAGAAATTTAACGGAGAATACGAAAGCAGCCCGCTTCAAAACACTTATCACCGTCTTAAGGTTGACAAGAAGCTCAACGTAGCGTATCTCGGCGGTTCGGTTACGAGCGGAGTAGGACTCAGCTCGGCAGACCAAAACACGAAATCCTGGCGAGGCTTAACAACGGCGTGGCTTAGGGAAAGCTTCCCAAGCGCTACTATAAGAGAAACCAATGCGGCTATCGGCGGTACGGGCTCCGTTTTCGGGGCATACCGCGCAATGGACGATCTCAAGCTTACAGACGAGGAGTACAAGCCCGATCTTTTGTTCGTTGAATTTGCTATCAACGATAAATACGACAGTCCGAGCGATCCCGCCGATTATGTTTCCGACGTAAAGGCTTATATGGAAACGATCGTTCGCACCGTTCGTAAGTACTCCCCATACTGTGATATAATTTTCTGCTTTACGACAGATAAGGATATGCTCGCTACCGAATATCCTACCTTGAAAGCACACATGGCAGTAGCGAACACATACGGTATTCCTACGATCAGCCTTGGCGCAAGACTTGTCACCGAGGAAGGCTTAACGCACAGCAACTGGAATACATCAGGCTTTTTCGACTCGTGGAAGCAGGCTGACGGAAGCATGTATTACGACATAGTACATCCGTCCGCAGCAGGATACGCGAAATACGGCTCTTACGTTATAGAGTATTTGCGCGATGAATTTTTTGGAAAAGCTATTGACCCCAAGCTATATTCCGCACAGGCGATGCCCGCCGCTTCTCACGGAGCACTTGACAGCCCTGAAAGATACTTCTTTAACGATGCCAAGGGTAAAACGTCGGGATTTAACCTTACGGAAGATAACGGTCTTTCTTCAAAGGGATATTTGACCGCAGGGTCAACAGGCGCAAAGGTCTCCTTTACCTTTACGGGTACAGGCTTGCAGCTTTGGACTTACGCCAAGAAGGAAGCAACAACCGTAAAAGTCACTGTCGACGGAGTATCGAAAACTTATAATATTCAGCGCAACAGCGCAAACCACAAGGCATATCGCGTAGCATCTGATCTTGAGCTTAAGGAACACACTGTCACCATTGAGGTAGTATCCGTTTCGTCAAGCTATCCGTTCGAGCTTCGCGCGCTTATGGTTGAGGGAGATCCCAATTTTGAGGGAGTAACATTTAAATCAGTAAACTAATAAAAAACGGAGCTTGGAAATAAAATTCCAAGCTCCGTTTTTTATTTAGGTCTTCTTCTCCCAATAAGTGCCGCTATAAAGGAAAAAACCAAAACTGCAGAAATCACCGCGGCAGATGCCGCGAGTCCGCCCTCAAGTATTCCGAATGCTCCCTTCTCCGTCACAGCGGTCTTTACTCCTTTTGCTATGACGTAGCCAAAGCCCGTAAGAGGTGTGGACGCACCTGCGCCTGCAAAATTCATAAGTGGCTCGTAAAGCCCTACCGCTCCGAGTATGACGCCCGCTACGACGTAGCCTACGAGTATTCTCGCCGGAGTCAGCGAGGTTTTGTCTATGAGTATCTGCGCAACAATGCAAAACGCGCCGCCAATAACAAACGCCCAAACGTAATCAAGCACAATATCCATCATTTCCCCCATATTCAAACCTTACGAGATGTGCAACCGCAGGAATATTCAAGCCCTGCTGAATACTCGACGGACTCATCATAGCGCCGGTACCGATAAGCAGTACGTTTTTGAGTACACCGCACTGCAATCGCTTCCATATATCAGCCGCAAAAACAGTCGCAGAGCAGCCGCAGCCCGAGCCACCCGCGTGCTTGTCCTGCTTTATTCTGTCGTATATCATCACTCCGCAGTCATTATATACTGCCCTGATATCCAAACCCTTGGAGGACAGCAGCTCGCAAAGTATCGAACCGCCCTCAAAGCCAAGATCTCCCGTAAAAATACCGTCAAAATCTGAGGGCATGAGTCCGCTTTCATCAAAGTACGCGAGGAGTGTACTCGCCGCCGCAGGTGCCATTGCCGCGCCCATATTTGATGCGTCGTTTATCCCCTTATCCATAACTATCCCCGGGCACGCCTCGGTGATTTTAACAACTCCCGTTCGTCCTATGGCAAACGCGCCCGCGCCCGTAACCGTCCATTGAGCAGTTGGTGAGCGTTGCGCACCGTATTCGGTAGGAGAACGGTACTGCCGCTCTGCGGCAAGATAGTGCGACGAGGTAACAGCGGCAGAGAGGTCGAAATACCCTGCCGACACAGTCATCGCCGCAAGCATCATTCCCTCTGCCGCAGTCGAACAAGCACCGTAAAGCCCTATATACGGTATTGGAAACTCCAAAAGTCCATAGGACGAGCCTACGCATTGGTTTTGTAGATCGCCCGCGAACATCGCTCCCACGTCCTCTGCGCGTAGGTTGCATTTTTCAAGCAAAATTTCAAATGCTTTTTTTTGCATCGCGCTCTCCGCCTTTTCCCAAGTCGGCGAGCCAAACGTATCGCTCACGTCGCAAAAATCAAATTTGTCCCCCATAGGTCCTTCCGCCTCGTGCTTTCCGACAACAGACGACACACCGCTTACGTAAACGCCGTTAAATTTAATTATCCTGTTTTTCATACTTCCCCCACTGTTTTCGTTCAACTTTATTATTTACAAAAATATTGCGAATATGACTTGAAAATCAAGTATATTATTGTTATAATATTTGTAAATAATAATTTAAGGAGAAATTTCGTTATGGTATACACTCTCAAAAACAACGATTTAACCGTAAAAATATCCGACAAGGGCGCGGAAATAGTTTCCGTAGTCAAGGACGGATGCGAATATATATGGCAAGCAGATCCTATATATTGGGCAGGGCAAGCACCCATTCTCTTCCCTATTTGCGGAAGATTTTTCCAAGGTAAATATACCCACGGCGGCAAAGAATACCAAATGGGTACTCACGGCTTTGCGCGCCACTGCGACTTTGCAGCAAAGCAAAGCTCCGACGAGTCGGTGACCTTCGTGCTTACCCAAAACGATTTTACTCTCGAGCAGTATCCATTCGACTTTTATCTGACAATTACCTACACTCTGTCCGATAACAAAATAACCTCTACGACTAATATTCTCAACATAGGTAAGGATATAATGCCTGCAACCTTTGGAGCGCATCCCGCATTCAACGTACCGCTTGACAGTGGCAGCTTTGAGGACTGGTGCATTGAATTTGGTGACGATTGCACTCCCGACGAGCTAATCTTTTCCGATACCTGCTTCAATACTGGCAAAAAACGCGCCTATCCAATAGAAGGCTCGCGTATTATCCCCCTTCGTCACAATCTTTTTAACGTCGACGCAATATTTATGTCGAGAGTCGCAAGCAGCGCAACTCTTAAAAGTAAGCTTTCCTCTCGCTCGGTAACCCTCGAATACGAGGATATGCCTTATCTCGGTCTTTGGCACAAGCCGCAGAGTGACGCGCCTTACGTCTGCATTGAGCCTTGGTGCGGTCTGCCCTCGTTTGACGGAGAGGTTGACGAGCTCACTAAAAAATGTGACATGTTCCATATAGAGAGCGGCAAGGATGTTACTATTGAATACTCAATGATATTTAACTAAACAAGGAGCAAATTATGCTTGAACACGCTCAAAAGCAATATCATATAAATATTTCAAAAGGTGAGGTAGGAAAATACTGTATTCTCCCGGGCGACCCCGCTCGCTGTGAGCAGATAGCCTCGTTTCTTGATAACCCGCATCACGTCAGCACCAACCGCGAATATACAGTTTACAACGGAACGCTCGCAGGCGAGACGGTAACCGTTTGCTCGACGGGCATAGGAGGACCGTCAACGGCAATCGCCGTTGAGGAGCTTGCCGCCTGCGGCGCGACTACCATGATAAGAGTCGGCACGTGTGGCGGTATTGCAACTAAGGTCTGTGCAGGAGACGTAGTAATTGCATCGGGAGCGGTCCGTCAGGACGGAACCTCACACGAGTATGCGCCGTCTGAATTCCCCGCAGTACCCGACACAGACGTGCTTTTTGCGCTAAAGAAGGCGGCAGAAAACGCGGAATTTCCGCATCACACGGGCGTCGTACAGAGCAAGGACTCTTTTTACGGTCAGCACTCCCCTGCCCGTATGCCCATAGCACGTCAGCTTGAAGAAAAATGGGAAGCGTGGAAACGCCTCGGAGTTCTCGCAAGTGAAATGGAAGCATCTACGCTTTTTACCGTAGGCGCATCGTTAAATCTCCGTTGCGGAGCAGTATTCCTTTGCGTGTGGAATCAGGAAAGGTACAACGCCGGACTCGACTCAAAGGACGACGAGGCACACGACACCGAAAAGGCAATTTTGTGCGCAATAGAGGCGATTCGTATCCTCATAGAAAACAGTTCCGTTTAATCGAAATCGGGCGAAAAGTTTTTTGTAAAAATTCATTTTTATGCTTGACATATACTATGTTAATATGTTATAATAAATGCAGTATATATTTGGGCTTCGCCGTGCGCGGTAAGCTCTGACA